>NZ_JBEZNQ010000142.1:0-10030 GCF_040653315.1 Streptomyces sp. NPDC047981
CGACCGGGGCCGCCCGTGCCGGAACCCGGCCGAGGCCGCCCGGGCCGGTACCCGCCGGGGCCGCCCGAGCCGGTACCCGCCGGGGCCGCCCCGGGGGCGTAAGCACCCCTTCCCGCGGTGACCTTCTGCCCGACGCTTCCCCTTCATCGCTTGTTGCTGCACCGTCAACTCCGTACCAACTCCGTACTCCTAGGTTCCGAAAGCGCGCGACCCCGCCGCCGACCGGTGCGGCGGGTTCACACACACCTCTCTGGAGTGAGACGTGGAGCGACGCAGTTTCCTGCGCGGAGCGGTCATCGGCACGTCGGCGGCCGCCTTCGGTGGCACCCTGATGCGCGGGGCGGCCTACGCCGCCCCCGCCCAGCCCGGCGCCGGCCCCTACGGGGCCCTCGGCTCGGCCGACGCCAACGGCATCCTGCTGCCGAGCGGATTCAGCAGCCGGGTCATCGCCCGGTCGGGACAGACCGTCCCCGGCACCTCGTACACCTGGCACAACGCCCCTGACGGCGGCGCCTGCTTCGCCGACGGATCCGGCTGGATCTATGTCTCCAACTCGGAGATCAACCCGGGCGGCGGCGCGAGCGCGGTCAAGTTCAGCTCGACCGGCGCCGTGACCGGCGCGTACCGCATCCTGTCCAACACCCGCACCAACTGCGCGGGCGGCAAGACCCCGTGGAACACCTGGCTCTCCTGCGAGGAGGTCAGCCTCGGCTACGTCTACGAGACCGACCCGTACGGGGTGAACGCGGCCGTCCGCCGCTCCGCCATGGGCCGCTTCAAGCACGAGGCCGCCGCCGCCGACCCGGTCCGCAGGGTCGTCTACCTGACCGAGGACGAGTCCAGCGGCTGCTTCTACCGGTTCATCCCGACCACCTGGGGCGACCTCAGCTCCGGCACGCTCCAGGTCCTCGTGGCCGGCACCGCCACCTCCGGCTCCTTCACCTGGCAGAACGTGCCGGACCCGGACGGCTCGCCGACCGCGACGCGCAGCCAGGTCTCCGGCTCGAAGAAGTTCAACGGCGGCGAGGGCTGCCACTACGCCAACGACACCGTCTGGTTCACCACCAAGGGCGACAACCGCCTCTGGAAGCTCAACCTCGCCAACAGCACCTACGAGCTCGCCTACGACGACTCCCTGGTGTCCGGCGGCGGCGCCCCGCTGACGGGTGTCGACAACGTCACCGGCTCCTCCTCCGGCGACCTGTTCATCGCCGAGGACGGCGGCAACATGGAGATCTGCATCATCACGCCGGACGACGTCGTCGCCCCGTTCCTGCGGATCAACGGCCAGTCCGGTTCCGAGATCACCGGACCGGCCTTCTCCCCCGACGGCAAGCGGCTGTACTTCTCCAGCCAGCGCGGCACCAGCGGCAGCTCCTCGGGCGGCATCACCTACGAGGTGACCGGCCCGTTCCGCGCGTAGAGACGCGCCGCGGGGGCCGTCGCCGAGACGGTCCCCGCGACCCCTCCCCTGCGCCCCGCGCCGCCGCCACGGCCGCCGCCACCGCCACCACCGAGCAGCGCGGCGCCCAGCGGCGTGAGGGTGTGCAGGACCGCGTTGCCGTGCCGCAGGGTCGCGACGAGCCCCGCCTCGCGCAGGACGCCCGCGTGCTGGCTGGCCGAGGCCAGCGACACCCCGGCCCTGCGGGCGAGTTCGCTGGTCGTACCGCCGTCGCCGATCGCGTGCAGGACCGCGGAGCGGGTGGTGCCGACCAGCTTGGCCAGCGAGGAGAGCCCCGGCGCGTGTACGGTCGGCGCCTCGCAGTGCGTCGTCGGGTAGACGAGCACCGGGGGCAGCGCGGGGTCGCGCAGGACGACCGGCGTGCCCCGGCAGAAGTACGAGGGCTGGAGCAGCAGGCCCCGGCCGTCGAGGTGCAGGTCGCGGGCGACCGGGTAGTCGGCCTCCAGGACGGGGGCGCGCCAGCGGAACATCGGCGGCAGCGAGGCGAGCAGCTCGTCCGCGCCGCCGTCCAGCAGGGCCCGGCCGCGCACCGCCCGGTCGGCCTCGACCCGGGCGCGGATGTGCGGCCAGTGCGGCTCGATCGCCGCCCGGTGGTAGCTGCGCAGCGCCCCGAGGAGCCGGCCGAACGGTTCTGCACCGCCCGCGGCGAGGGCGCGCAGCGAATGCGGCACGGTCCGCCCGCCGACCCGGTCGGCACCCAGCAGGGCGAGCTCCCTGTGGAGCCGGTCCCCGGCGGTCGCGCGGATCGCCTGGAGGCCCTCGTCGAGGCCCTGCAGGCCCTCGGGAGGGGTCAGGAAGTCGGGGAAGTAACCACGGCTCGGCACAAGCGCGGCGAGCAGCCGGGTCTCCCCGTTGAGCCGGGGCCGGGTCTGGGAACGCCATTCTCCGTAGACGACCGGTCCGCGCCGGTCCCTAAGCCGATGAAAGCTGAGAATCGTTTCCCACAGAACGTCGGGACGGGCGGCCATCCGTACGCCCGCCACGTCGCTTTCGGTGAAATGAATCCGCAGCATTGAACCCCCACCTGTGCACTCGCAACCACCCCCGTCGATGAGTATGCACATCATCACAGCACGTTACCAGGGTGTTTCAGCCACACTTGAAAAGCATCGCGGGGACCCGGGGCAAACGGAAAAGCTGTGCGTGTCGGGCAGGAAACCTTCAGGACCGAGGTGGCGTGGCGAAGACCGTGGGGGGCTTCACGCGTCCGGCGGCGGTCGGCGAGGGTTGCGGCTCACCTGCCCGGCATGGGTAATGGGCGCGGCCACCGGGTGGGGATCCGGGGGCCGCGCCCGCCCTGTTGTTTGCGGGACGACACGTGGAAAGTTCAATACGGAATGTTCAACGGCCAATAATTCAATCGGCCTCGATTGAACACAAACTCACATCCGGCGAACATCCCGGGGCCGCTCCGGGGTCCTCGCGGGGTGGACGAAATACGACGGGGGCGGACACCTCCGCACAAGGTGTCCGCCCCGTCTCTCTTGCGACCCGGAGTCGCCGCCCATCGGTTGAGGGTCGGGGACGAGCGGCGACTCCGGTGATCTTTGCTACTGAACGCCCGGTCAGCGAGCGTCAGCAGACGCCGGGCCCGGGGCCCGGCGGGTGCGTGCGCCGTGCCGGACCCGGAGGCCCGGCGGCACGTGCGCCGTCGGCTCAGCGGCTGTCGGAGCCCTTCGCCTCCGCCGCGGCCCGGCCGGCCTCCAGGCGCGCCACCGGGATCCGGAACGGCGAGCAGGAGACGTAGTCGAGGCCGACCTCGTGGAAGAAGTGCACCGACTCCGGGTCGCCGCCGTGCTCGCCGCAGACGCCGAGCTTGATGTCCGGGCGGGTGGCCCGGCCGGCCTCGACGGCGCTGCGGACCAGCGCGCCGACGCCGTCCTTGTCGATGGTCTCGAACGGCGAGACACCGAAGATGCCCTTCTCCAGGTACGCGGTGAAGAAGCTGGCCTCCACGTCGTCCCGGGAGAAGCCCCACACGGTCTGGGTGAGGTCGTTGGTGCCGAAGGAGAAGAACTCGGCGGCCTCGGCGATCTGACCGGCGGTCACGGCGGCGCGCGGCAGCTCGATCATGGTGCCGAGCGCGAGCTTCAGCTCCACGCCGGTCTGCGCCTGGACCTCGGCGATGACCTGCTCGGCCTCGTCGCGGACGAGCTCCAGCTCCTGGACGGTGCCGACGAGCGGGATCATGATCTCGGCGCGCGGGTCGCCCTTGGCGTCGATGCGCTGGGCGGCGGCCTCGGCGATCGCCCGGACCTGCATGGTGAACAGGCCGGGGATGACCAGGCCGAGGCGGACACCGCGCAGACCCAGCATCGGGTTCTGCTCGTGCAGCCGGTGGACGGCCTGGAGCAGGCGCAGCTCGTTCTCGTGCGGCTCCTTGCGGGCCTCGGCGAGGGCGACGCGCACCGACAGCTCGGTGATGTCGGGCAGGAACTCGTGCAGCGGCGGGTCGAGCAGCCGGACCGTGACGGGCAGCCCGTCCATGGCCTCGAAGAGCTCGACGAAGTCCTTCTTCTGCAGCGGGAGCAGGGCGTCCAGCGCCTCGGTCCGCTCCTCGTCGGTGTCGGCGAGGATCAGCTTCTCGACCATCTCGCGGCGCTCGCCGAGGAACATGTGCTCGGTGCGGCACAGGCCGATGCCCTGGGCGCCGAAGCGGCGGGCGCGCAGCGCGTCCTCGGCGTTGTCGGCGTTGGCGCGGACACGCAGCCGGCGGACGCGGTCGGCGTAGGCCATGATCCGGTGGACGGCCTGGACCAGCTCGTCGGCGTCGTCGGCGCCGGCGTGCATCCGGCCCTCGAAGTACTCGACGACCGGGGACGGTACGACGGGTACCTCACCGAGGTACACCTTGCCGGTGGAGCCGTCGATGGAGACGACGTCGCCCTCCTCGACGACCTGGCCCGAGGACGTGGTCATCCGGCGGCGCTTGGTGTCGACCTCGAGCTCCTCGGCGCCGCAGACACAGGTCTTGCCCATGCCGCGGGCGACGACGGCGGCGTGCGAGGTCTTGCCGCCGCGCGAGGTCAGGATGCCCTCGGAGGCGATCATGCCGTCCAGGTCGTCCGGGTTGGTCTCGCGGCGGATCAGGATGACCTTCTCGCCGGAGCGGGACCACTTGACGGCCGTGTAGGAGTCGAAGACGGCCTTGCCGACCGCGGCGCCCGGGGAGGCGGCGATGCCGCGGCCGATCTGCTCGACCTTGGCGTTCTCGTCGAACTTGGGGAACATCAGCTGCGCGAGCTGGGCGCCGTTGACGCGCTGGAGCGCCTCGGCCTCGTCGATCAGGCCCTGGTCGACGAGCTGGGTCGCGATCCGGAAGGCGGCACCGGCGGTGCGCTTGCCGACGCGGGTCTGCAGCATCCACAGCTGACCGCGCTCGATCGTGAACTCGATGTCGCAGAGGTCCTTGTAGTGGGTCTCCAGGGTCTCCATGATCTGCATCAGCTGGTCGTACGACTTCTTGTCGATCGACTCCAGCTCGGCCAGCGGCACGGTGTTGCGGATACCGGCGACGACGTCCTCGCCCTGCGCGTTCGTCAGGTAGTCGCCGTAGACGCCCTGGTGGCCTGAGGCGGGGTCGCGGGTGAAGGCGACACCGGTGCCGGAGTCCGGGCCGAGGTTGCCGAAGACCATGGAGCAGACGTTGACCGCGGTGCCGAGGTCGTGCGGGATGCGCTCCTGGCGACGGTAGAGCTTGGCGCGGTCGGTGTTCCAGGAGTTGAAGACGGCCTCGATGGCGAGGTCCATCTGCTCGCGCGGGTCCTGCGGGAAGTCGCGGCCGGCCTCGGCCTTGACGATCTTCTTGAAGTGCTTGACCAGCTTCTTCAGGTCGGCGGCGTCGAGGTCGGTGTCGACGGTGACCTTCTTGGCGGCCTTGGCCTCGTCGAGGGCCTCCTCGAAGAGCTCGCCGTCGACGCCGAGGACGGTCTTGCCGAACATCTGGATGAGCCGGCGGTACGAGTCCCAGGCGAAGCGCTCGTTGCCGGCCTGGGCGGCGAGGCCCTCGACGGAGACGTCGGAGAGGCCGATGTTCAGGACGGTGTCCATCATGCCGGGCATGGAGAACTTGGCACCGGAGCGGACGGAGACGAGCAGCGGGTTGTCGGCCTGGCCGAGCTTCTTGCCCATCGCCTGCTCGAGGGCGTCCAGGTGGGCGCTGACCTCGTCCCGCAGCTCGACGGGCTCGGAGCCGCTGTCGAGGTAGACCTTGCACGCCTCGGTGGTGATCGTGAAGCCGGGGGGAACGGGGAGGCCGAGGTTGGTCATCTCGGCGAGGTTCGCTCCCTTGCCACCGAGCAGGTCCTTCAGGTCCCTGTTGCCCTCGGTGAAGTCGTACACGAACTTCTGATCTTTGTTTTCCGACACGTGTCTCGACTCCTCGAGGACTCGGTGGCTGCCCTGACGGCGAGGAACATACCCAGATCGAAGGCTCATGTGGAGGTATGCCTCCCGGTCACATGGTCTTAACCACCCGTCCGCCAGCACATCGAAAGTAACCGACGGGTAGCTTCCGCTTTCAGGCTCCGAAGCCCCCTTGACCCAAACCTGGAATTACCCGCTCACATGAGCGCCTCCAAAAGCATTTGCGTTCAACTCTTGAACGCAAGAGGGGTGGCACCCAGTGCCACCCCTCCAGAAGTACAACACCCCGTAATCTGCTCATCTGAGCACACCCCTTATCAAGGGTGGCGAGGATCACGCCGAACGAACGGCTCGATTCCCACGATCCGGACGCCCGGGATCAGCCCCCGGACGTGTCCGACTCGGCCTCCTCGCTGACGCCCGAGCAGTCGTACGGGTCCTTCAGCCAGCCGTCCGGCAGGACGACGCGGTTGTTGCCCGAGGTGCGGCCGCGGGGGCCGTCCGCGCCGGTGGGCCAGGGCTGGTCCAGGTCCAGCTCGCTCAGCTGAGCGCCCAGCTCGTCCAGGGAGGAGGTGATCGCCAGCTTCTTGCGCATCTCGGAACCGACCGAGAAGCCCTTCAGGTACCAGGCCACGTGCTTGCGGAAGTCGATGACACCGCGCGACTCGTCGCCGAGCCACTCGCCGAGCAGCCGTGCGTGGAGCAGCATCGCGTCCGCGACCTCCCGCAGGCCCGGCTGGGCGTACGCGCCCGTGCCCTCGAAGCCCGCCACCAGGTCGCCGAAGAGCCACGGCCGGCCCAGGCAGCCGCGCCCGACGACCACGCCGTCGCAACCGGTCTCGCGCATCATCCGCAGCGCGTCGTCGGCCGACCAGATGTCGCCGTTGCCGAGCACCGGGATCTCCGGGACGTGCTCCTTGAGCCGCGCGATGGCGTCCCAGTCGGCGGTGCCGCCGTAGTGCTGCGCTGCCGTGCGCCCGTGCAGGGCGATCGCGGTGATGCCCTCCTCGACCGCGATCCGGCCCGCGTCCAGGTAGGTGATGTGGTCGTCGTCGATGCCCTTGCGCATCTTCATCGTCACGGGCAGGGCGCCCGCGTTCGACACGGCCTCGTTGAGGATCGCGCGCAGCAGGGGCCGCTTGTACGGCAGGGCCGAGCCGCCGCCCTTGCGGGTCACCTTGGGGACCGGGCAGCCGAAGTTCAGGTCGATGTGGTCGGCCAGGTCCTCGTCCGCGATCATCCGGACGGCCTTGCCGACGGTCACCGGGTCGACGCCGTAGAGCTGGATCGACCGCGGCTTCTCGCTCGCGTCGAAGCGGATGAGCTGCATCGTCTTCTCGTTGCGCTCGACCAGCGCCCTCGTCGTGATCATCTCGCTCACGAAGAGCCCCTTGCCGCCGCTGTACTCGCGGCAGAGGGTGCGGAACGGGGCGTTGGTGATGCCGGCCATCGGCGCGAGCACCACCGGCGGCTGCACGACGTGCGGCCCGATGGCGAGAGGGGAGAACGCGGTCATTACGCCATTGTCCCGCACCGCCGCGGTGTTCCGTCAGTCGTTTCGGCCACACAGCTCGCGCAGGCGTTCGAGCCCCTGGCGGGACTCCTCGTCCACCGGCACGTACGTCACCAGGCGCGGCCCGGAGGTCGGTCCGAGCCAGAGGCTGGTGTGCTCCAGGTGCAGGGTGCCGACACGTGCGTTGCGGATGAACTTCGTACGGCCGCCCTGGGCCACCACCTCGTGCCGCGCCCAGATCTCCCGGAACTCGGGGGAGGCCGTCTCCAGGCGCTGCAGCAGCGCCTTCCAGGCGGGCTCGGCCAGGTGCTCGGCCATCGAGGCCCGGAACTTGCCCGCCATCGCGCGCGTGACGTCCGGGAGGTCGGCGACGGCGGCGCGCCAGTCGTCGTTGGTGAAGGCCAGCCAGATGCAGTTGCGGTCCTCGCGGGGCAGCTCGTCGAGGTCGCAGAGCAGACGGCCGTACGTGCGGTTGTAGGCCAGGATGTCGTAGCGGCTGTTCTGGACGCAGGCGGGCACCGGCTCCAACTGGTCGAGCATCGCGCGCAGGGCGGGCGTGACGGTCGGGCAGGGCGACTCGGGGTGCGGGTCGGTCTCGCCGCCGAGGGCGAAGAGGTGGGTGCGCTCGGTCGCGTCCAGCAGCAGGGCACGGGCGAGGGCGTCGAGGACCTGCGGGGAGACGTGGATGTCGCGCGCCTGCTCCAGCCAGGTGTACCAGGTGACGCCGACGGCGGAGAGGTGCGCGACCTCCTCGCGGCGCAGGCCGGGCGTGCGGCGGCGCCGGCCCCGGGGAAGGCCGACCTGCTCGGGGGTGATCCGCTCGCGGCGGCTGCGCAGGAAGGCGGCCAGCTCGTGGCGCCGGACGTCGGCGGGTGCCGTCGCCCGGGTTTCGAGGGTCTGCGCTTCGAGGGTCTGCGTTTCGAGGGGGGCCGCCATCGTCGTCATGCTCCCAGGGTGCCGGGGTGCTCAGCCCGTTGCCAGGTAGTTCTAGTACCAGGATAAAGACACTCTGGTACCAGGCTGAGCAAAGGCGGATCTTCGATGACGTGAGTACTACCGCCTCCCCCAGCGCCTCCGCCTCCGCCTCCGCCAGCTCCTCCCCCGCCACCCACACCGGCGGGGCGGGCGCCGGCGGCGGCCGTCCGGCCCCCGCCGGCGCCCTGGGCCCCCTCGGCCTCTTCACCGTCCTCCTCGGCGCGGCGCTGCCGCTGATCGACTTCTTCATCGTCAATGTCGCCCTGCCGACCATCGACCACGACCTGGCCGCGGGACCGGCCATGCTGGAGCTGGTCGTCGCCGGGTACGGGCTCGCGTACGCCGTGCTGCTCGTCCTCGGCGGGCGGCTCGGGGACCTCTTCGGCCGCCGTCGGCTCTTCCTCGTGGGCATGGCCGCCTTCGGCGCGACCTCGCTCGCCTGCGGACTGGCCCCGGACGCCTGGACGCTGGTCGGGGCGCGGGTGGCACAGGGTGCCGCGGCCGCGCTGATGCTCCCGCAGGTCCTCGCCACCATTCACTCCTCGACGGAGGGCGCGCGCCGCGCCAAGGCGCTGAGCCTCTACGGAGCCACCGCCGGGCTCGCGATGGTCGCCGGCCAGATCCTGGGCGGGGTGCTCGTCGCCGCCGACCTCTGGGGCAGCGGCTGGCGGGCGATCTTCCTGGTGAACGTGCCCGTGGTGGTGGCGGGCCTGCTGCTCGCGGTACGGACCGTGCCGGAGACCCGCTCCGAGCGACCGGCGCCGGTCGACGTCGCGGGCACCGTGCTCCTGGGCCTCGCGCTGCTCACGCTCCTCGCCCCTCTTACAGAGGGGAGGGCGGCGGGCTGGCCGCTGTGGACCTGGATCGCCCTCGGGATCTTCCCGCTCTCCGCGGCCGCGTTCTGGTGGGTGGAGCTGCGGGCCGACCGCCGGGGCCGTACGCCGCTGGTGCCGCCGAGCCTGCTCTCCCTGGTCTCCCTGCGCCGCGGTCTCGCGCTGGTCGTGCCGTTCTCGATCGGCTTCGGCGGCTTCATGTTCGTGATCGCGGTCGCGCTCCAGCAGGGGCTGCGGATGAGCGCGGTGGTCTCGGGCCTGGCCCTGGTCCCGATGGCCGTCGCCTTCTTCGGGGCCTCGCTGGCGGGCCCCCGGCTGGTACGGCGCTGGGGCACGCGGGTCGTCACGGCGGGCGGCCTCGTGCAGGGGCTCGGCATCGCGCTGCTCGCCCTGGCGGCCTGGCGTTCCTGGCCGGACCTCTCCGCCTGGAGCCTGCTGCCGGGTATGGCCGTCGCGGGCCTCGGCCAGGGCCTCCAGCTGCCGGTCCTCTTCCGGGTGGTCCTCTCCGAGGTCCCGGCGGACCGGGCGGGCGTCGGCAGCGGGGTGATGGTCACGACCCAGCAGTCGGCCCTCGCGCTGGGGGTGGCCACGCTCGGCTCGCTCTTCCTGTCGCTCGCGGCGACCGGCTCGATGGGCACGGCGCTGACGGTGACGCTCCTGGTCCAGCTGGCGGCCGTCGCCCTGACGGTCGCGCTGAGCCTGCGCCTGCCGCGCGTGGTGAGCTGAGCCTGCGCCCGCCGCGCGTGGTGAGCTGAGGCCGGCCGGACGCGCGTGGTGAGCTGAGGCCGGCCGGACGCGCGTGGTGAGCTGAGGCCGGCCGGACGCACGTGGGGGCGGGGGACGCACCCGGTGCCCGGGCCCCGTCGTGGTATCGGCCCCCGC
>NZ_JBEZNQ010000143.1:0-9888 GCF_040653315.1 Streptomyces sp. NPDC047981
GCGCCCTCGGGGGCGGCGCGGGCGGCGCGCATCCCGCTCGCCGCGCCCCCGCCCGTGCCGCCGTCGGTCCACTCGACCGGCACCACGGCCTCGGCGCCGGGCGGCAGCGGGGCGCCGGTCATGATCCGGGCGGCCTCGCCGGGGCCGACGACCGGGAGGCCGTCGGCGCCCGCCGCCACGTCACCGATGACGGTCAGGACCGCCGGGAACTCCTCGGTGGCACCGGCGACATCGGCGACCCGGACCGCGTAGCCGTCCATGGAGCTGTTGTCGAAGGGCGGCAGCGCGACGGGCACCGTGACGTCCTCGACGAGGACGCAGCCCTGGGCGTCGGGCAGTTGCAGCTCGATGGGTTCGAGCGGGGTGATCGCCCCGAGGACGTCCGCCAGGTGCTCGTCCACCGACCACAGTCCCCGGGCCGGGCCCGCGCAGGGATCGCCCGATGTGCCGTGGGCGGCCCCGGTGGCGTCCGCGACCGCCTCGCCCGACGACGATGCCTCGACCTCGGTCCCGTCCCCCGCCGGGTCGCCGCCCGCCACCGGTGCCGTGCTGCTGCTCAAGGTGCTACATCTCCTCACTGACGTACTTGCGGAGCCAGGCCCGGAAGTCCGGTCCCAGGTCTTCACGTTCGCACGCCAGTCTGACAATGGCACGCAGATAGTCCCCGCGGTCGCCGGTGTCATAGCGCCGGCCCTTGAAGACCACGCCGTGGACGGGGCCGCCGATCTTCTCGTCCTTGGCGAGCTTCTGCAGGGCGTCGGTCAGCTGGATCTCGTTGCCGCGGCCCGGCTCGGTCTCCCGCAGTATCCCGAAGACGGCCGGATCCAGCACGTAGCGGCCGATGATCGCGTAGTTGCTCGGCGCCTCGTGCACGTCCGGCTTCTCGACCAGGTCGGTCACCTTGACGACGTCGGAGTCGATCGTCGCCTCCACCGCCGCGCAGCCGTAGAGGTGGATCTGGGAGGGCTCGACCTCCATGAGCGCGATCACGCTGCCGCCCTCGCGCTCCTGGATGTCCACCATCCGTGAGAGCAGCGGGTCGCGCGGGTCGATCAGGTCGTCGCCGAGCAGCACGGCGAAGGGCTGGTCGCCGACGTGCGGGGCCGCGCACAGCACGGCGTGGCCGAGGCCGCGCGGGGCGCCCTGGCGCACGTAGTGCATGGTGGCGAGGTCGCTGGACTCCTGCACCTTGGAGAGGCGTTCCTCGTCGCCCTTGCGGGCCAGCGCCTCCTCCAGCTCGTAGTTCCGGTCGAAGTGGTCCTCCAGGGGACGCTTGTTCCGACCGGTGATCATGAGGACGTCGGAGAGTCCGGCCGCGACGGCCTCCTCGACGACGTACTGGATCGCGGGCTTGTCGACGACCGGCAGCATTTCCTTGGGGGTGGCCTTGGTGGCCGGGAGGAACCGCGTGCCGAGACCGGCGGCCGGGATGACAGCCTTGCTGATCCTGGGGGGCGACTGAGTCATGCGGAGCACCATAGCCGTTCGGTATGAGAGGAAGATGGGGCTCCGATTAACTTCCTGTGCATAAAGACAGTTACGAGAGGTTCGTGAAGTCAGGTGAACGACCGTTGAGCGCCGACATGACCGAAAAGGCCGCCTTGCGCCGCCAACTCCTCGCCACGCGCGCGCAGCTGACCGGCCATGACGTCGATTCGGCCGCCGAGCGGCTGGCCCGGGGGGCCCACGAGCTGGCCGAGCTGGCCGGGGCGTCGACCGTCGCCGCCTATGTGTCCGTCGGCCGCGAACCGGGCACGCGCGCGTTGCTGGACGCGCTGCGCGCCCGGGGCGTCCGCGTCCTGCTGCCGGTCCTGCTGCCCGACAACGACCTGGACTGGGCCGCGTACGAGGGCGCCGAGGGCCTGGCGAAGGCCGGGCGCGGGCTCCTGGAGCCGACCGGTCCGCGGCTCGGCCCCGAGGCCGTGTGCGCGGCGGACGTGGTCCTCCTGCCGGGCCTCGCGGTCGACGCGCGCGGGATGCGGCTCGGGCGTGGCGGCGGCTCGTACGACCGGGTCCTGGCCCGGCTGGCCCGGGCCGGCGCGGACCCGGCGCTCGTGGTGCTCCTGTACGCGGACGAGGTGGTCGCCCGGGTCCCGGAGGAACCGCACGACCACCCCGTGCACGCGGTGGTGACCCCGGAGGGGGTCAGGCACTTCTAGCGCCGGCTACGGCTTCAGGACCAGCGTGTCCTTCGCCGAGGCGTCGACCGCCGCCTTGCCGAAGGGCCAGTCGAGCAGCTCGCCCTTGACCCACTTGTCCGTCTGGTCGGTGTAGTTGTCGTGGTAGGCGTGGCCCGAGGCGCCCGACAGGTTGATCCAGCGGGACCGGTCCCAGTCGCCGACGTTCACGACCATGCGCATCGACGGGACCCAGATGACCCCGTAGCCACCGGCGGCGTTCCAGCCGGTCGCGTTGACGGCCGCCTCGCCGCCGCCCAGGTTCCACGGGCCGCGGTTGAGCAGGGACTGGACGAGGCCCGGTCCCGCGGTGCCGAGGGTCTGGTTCTGCAGGGTCAGCTGGTGCAGCCGGCCCCAGCTCCAGGTGGAGACGTCCTTGCCGAGCTCGGCGGTCAGCTCCCAGCGGGCGTCCTCCATGGCGCGGGCGAGCAGCTGGTCACGGGTCTCGGTGGCCTGGTCGGTGCGGTTGGCCTCGGTCTTCCACCACTCGCTGTTCTCCTGCTTGAGCAGCGGGCGGACCACCTCGTACCAGCGGTCGCCGCCGTCCGGCTGCGCCGTGTCCGCGTCGCGCTCGCCGCACTCGCGGACCTTCTTGTTCTGCTCGTCGACCGGGAGGCCGGTCAGGTCCGCGGGGAGGACGCTGATGCAGTCGCCCTCGGCCCGCAGCTCCTTGGGCAGCTTGTCGCCGAAGGCGAGCTTGAGGACGTTGCGCCAGACCGCGTTGAAGTACGCGGCGGCGGCCGAGTCGGGCTCCTGGGTGTAGTCCCAGCCTTCGAGCAGCTTCTGCGCCTCGCGGACGTACGGGTCCGAGATGTCGATCTTCAGCAGGAGCGGGTTGAGCAGGGTCGCGATCTCGCTGCGGTTGTCCATCTGCATGGTCCGCATGTCGTCGGGCGAGATCTTCCCGCCGTCCTTGATCTTCGACTCGACGAGGTCGTTGATCCGCTGGCTGCGCGAGCCGTAGCCCCAGTCCTCCGTCAGGAGGTAGGGGTACTTCTTCTTGTCGACGACGGCCTGGTTGGCGGTGACGATGTAGCCGCGCGCGGGGTTCAGCTCGTACGGCAGCTCGTCGTACGGGATGTAGCCCTTCCACTTGTACGAGGAGTCCCAGCCCGGCGCGGGCACGGTGCCGTCGCCCTTGGCGCGCACCGGGATCTTGCCGGGTGCCTGGTAGCCGATGTTCTCGGCGTCGGCGTAGATCAGGTTCTGGGAGGGGACCTCGAAGTTCTTGGCCGCGGCGCGGAAGTCCTTGAAGTTCTTGGCGCGGTTGAGCTGGAAGATCGCGTCCATGGACTTGCCCGGCTGCAGGGCGGTCCACTGGAGGGAGACCGCGTAGCCGTTGCCCCGGTCGGGGGCCGCGTTGCCGACGGGGGCCTTCTGTCCGACCTTCTCCAGTTCGGAGGAGCGGTCGGAGACCAGGGGGCCGTGCCCGGTGGATCGGATGGTGATCTTCCGGTCGCCGCCGCCGGCGACCTTGATGGTCTCCTCGCGGGTCGTGAACGGCTTGACCTTGCCGTCCACCACGTAACCGTCGTTCGAGACCTTCTCCAGGTAGAGGTCGGTGACGTCGGCGCCGAGGTTGGTGAGGCCCCAGGCGACGGTGTCGTTGTGGCCGATGATCACGCCGGGCGTGCCGGAGAAGGTGTAGCCGGAGACGTCGTAGCGGCAGGTGGCCGAGACGGAGCGGCAGTGCAGGCCCATCTGGTACCAGAGCGACGGCAGCATGGGGGCGAGGTGCGGGTCGTTGGCGAGCAGCGGCTTGCCGGAGGTCGTGTACCGCCCGGAGACGACCCACGAGTTCGAGCCGATGCCGTTGCCGTTCGGGCCGAGGAGGGCCGGGATCTCGTCGAGGGCGTCGGAGAGGGCGCCCAGCTGGCTCTGCACGCCTCCCAGCGCGCTGCCGGAGTCGTTGCCCGTGCCGGCACCGTCGCCGTTCTTCGCGGGAGTGGCCTTGGGGTCGAACTTCCCCGTCTCCTCGTCGACCGCGCCGGTCTGCACGATCGGCTGGTGCAGGTCGGTCGGGTATCCGGGGTAGAGCTGCTTGATCTGCGCCGGGCTCAGCCGGCTCGTCATGAGGGAGCGGTCGATCTCGTCCTGCATGTTGCCGCGCAGGTCCCAGGCCATCGCCTTGAGCCAGGCCACCGAGTCGACCGGGGTCCAGGGCTCGATCGTGTAGTCGCCGGTGAGGGCGAGCGCCGCGTACTCGACGGAGATCTCCGAGGTGTCCCGGCCCTTGAGATAGGCGTTGACTCCCTCGGCATATGCCTGGAGGTTCTTCTTCGTCTCCTCCGACAGGACCTTGTCGTACTCCTCCTGCGCGACCTGGCGCCAGCCGAGCGTCCGCAGGAACGCGTCGGTGTCGATCTGGCTCTTGCCGAACATCTCCGAGAGGCGGCCCGCCGTCATGTGACGGCGCACGTCCATCTCGTAGAACCGGTCCTGCGCCTGGACGTAGCCCTGGGCGCGGAAGAGGTCGGCCTCGGTGTCGGCGTAGATCTGCGGCACCCCGTAGGCGTCCCGCTTGACCTCGACCTCGCCGGACAGGCTGTCCAGCCGGATCTCGCCCGTGGTCTGCGGGAACGAGGCGCGGACGGTGCTGACGCCCCAGTACCCGCCGAAGCCGACGCCCGCGACCAGCGCGAGGGCCAGGACGAGGACGATCAGGCGGGCACGCCGCCCCTTCTTCTTGGCGGGGGGCGCGGTCGTGTTGGAGGGCATCGCTGTCCTTCGAGGGGCAGGGTGGTCCTGGAGTACGGGAGCAACCTTAGGCGCAGCGTCCGAGCGGCCCGGACGCGGTGTCCCAAGGAGGCCGCCCAAGATCGCACTGGCGATCGAGGTGAGGCAAGGAGGGCGTCAAGAAAACGTTAAAGATTAGGTAAGGTAACGAAGTACCGGCTGCTGGAGGAACGATCCGGCCGCGCGTGAGGGGAAGGAACGGGTCACTGTCTGTCCACGAGCTCAATGAACTCCTGCTCATCTGCTCACTCGTGCTGCTCATCGCTGTCGCGGCGGTGCGGATCTCGTCCCGGAGCGGGCTCCCCAGCCTGCTCCTCTACCTGGGGATCGGGATCGCGATAGGGCAGGACGGCATCGGCAACGTCGAGTTCGACAACGCCGAGCTGACGCAGGTGATCGGCTATGCCGCACTGGTGGTGATCCTGGCCGAGGGTGGCCTGGGCACCAAGTGGAAGGAGATCAAACCCGCGTTGCCCGCGGCGGTCGTGCTGTCGACCGTCGGCGTCGCGGTGAGCGTGGGCATCACGGCGTCCGCCGCCCACTACCTGGTCGGCCTGGAGTGGCAGCAGGCGCTGATCATCGGCGCCGTCGTCTCCTCCACGGACGCCGCCGCCGTCTTCTCCGTCCTGCGCAAGGTCCCGCTGCCCTCCCGGGTCACCGGTGTCCTGGAGGCCGAGTCCGGCTTCAACGACGCCCCGGTCGTCATCCTCGTCGTCGCCTTCTCGACCGTCGGCCCGATCGACAGCTGGTACGTCCTGGTCGGCACGATCGCCATGGAACTGGCCATCGGCGCCGCCGTCGGCCTCGGGGTCGGCTTCCTCGGCGCCTACGGGCTCCGGCACATCGCCCTGCCCGCCTCCGGCCTCTACCCGATCGCCGTCATGGCCATCGCCGTCACCGCGTACGCGGCCGGCGCCCTGGCCCACGGCTCCGGCTTCCTCGCCGTCTACCTGGCCGCGATGGTCCTGGGCAACGCCAAGCTGCCGCACGCCCCGGCCAACCGCGGCTTCGCCGAGGGGCTCGGCTGGATCGCCCAGATCGGCATGTTCGTCCTGCTCGGCCTGCTGGTGACGCCGTCCAAGCTGGGCGACGACATCCTGCCCGCGGTGATCATCGGCCTGGTCCTCACGGTGGTGGCGCGGCCCCTGGAGGTCTTCGTCAGCCTGCTGCCGTTCCGCATCCCCTGGCAGGAACAGGCCCTGATGTCCTGGGCCGGCCTGCGCGGAGCCGTCCCCATCATCCTGGCCACGATCCCGATGGTCTCCGGGATCGAGGGCAGCGAACGCGTCTTCAACATCGTCTTCGTGCTCGTGGTCGTCTACACCCTCGTCCAGGGCCCGACGCTGCCCTGGCTGGCGAAGGCCCTCAAGCTCGGCTCCTCCGAGGCGGCCGACCTCGGCGTCGAGTCGGCCCCGCTGGAGCGGCTGCGCGGCCACCTGCTGTCGGTCGCCATCCCGCAGGGTTCGAAGATGCACGGCGTGGAGGTCGCGGAGCTGCGGCTGCCGCCCGGAGCGGCGGTCACCCTCGTCGTCCGCGACGAGAAGAGCTTCGTACCGAGTCCGGCGACCGTGCTGCGGCGCGGGGACGAACTGCTGGTCGTCGCGACCGACCCCGTACGGGACGCCACCGAGCGGCGGCTGCGGGCCGTCGGACAGGGCGGAAAGCTGGCCGGCTGGCTCGGTACGGGGGGCTCGACGGCGGTCTCCGCGCCCAAGGGACCGCACTCGCACTGGCCGCATCTGCCCTTCACCAAGCGAACGTCCGGTTAATCACAGGCATAGATTCGTCGAGAAGGGCGTTTTCCCAGGCGGGAAGACGCCCTTCCCTGTACCATGAAGGCACACTTGATCGAACCAACTCTGCCTGACGCAGAGCTGGCGCGACCGTATGGCGGCCGAGAAGCCCTCCGCAGGGGCCCGGTATCTACCGCAGTTCCGCGCAAGAGGACAGCTCTCGGCTACGCCCGCACCACCGTGCAGGGGCCCGCTACCAGGCGGCAGAAAGGCAAGGACCGTGGTGTCCACGGTCACTTCTGACACGCCTCTGAAGGGCGCGGGCGAGCCCACCGAGGGCAAGGCCCGCAAGCGGGCCGGTTACGGGCAGCTGCTGCGCACCCCCGGCGCGCTGTCCTTCCTGATCCCCGGCTTCGCCGCCCGCCAGCCGTTCGCGATGCTGACGATCGGCATCGTCCTGCTCGTCCAGCACACCACCGGCTCCTACGGCAGCGCCGGTGCCGTCGCCGCCGTCACCGGCGTCTCGATGGCGCTCTTCGCCCCGCAGAGCGGCAAGCTCGCCGACCGCTTCGGCCAGCGCGCCGTCCTGGTCCCCGGCGTCCTCGTCCACGCCACCGCCGTCTCCCTGCTCGTCGTGCTCGCACTCGCGGGCGCTCCGATGTGGGCGCTGTTCCTCGCGGCCGTACCGGCCGGCGCCTCCGTCCCGCAGATCGGGCCGATGGTCCGCGCCCGCTGGGCGGCGAAGCTCGAGAACTCCCCACTGATGCCGACGGCCGCGGCCTTCGAGTCGGTCACGGACGAGTTCACCTTCGTCGTCGGCCCGGTCCTCGCCACCGCGCTGTGCACCGGCGTCCACCCGGCGGCCGGTCTGATCGCCGAGGCGGCCCTGACGCTCTTCGGCGGCCTGTTCTTCGCCGCGCAGAAGCGCACCCAGCCCGTCCACGGCCTGGTCGCGGCGGCCGCCTCCCAGCCGCACGCCTCCGCGCTCTCCATCCCCGGCGTCCGCGTCCTGGCCATCGCGTTCCTGGGCATCGGCGCGGTCTTCGGCGGCATGCAGGTCTCGCTGACCGCGTTCAGCGAGGAGATCGGCAACCCCGGCGTGAACGGTCTGCTGTACGGGACCTTCGCCGCGGGCAACATGCTCGCGGGCATCGCGTGCGGCGCCATCGCTTGGAAGATCGGCCCGCGCAAGCGGCTGATCCTGGGCTACGCCGGACTCACCGCGGCCGCCTCGCTGCTCTGGTCCGCCGACTCCGTCCTGCTGCTCGGCGCCCTCGGCCTGGTCGTGGGCCTGTGCATCGCCCCCGCCCTGATCACCGGCTACACCATCGTCGAGACCCTGGTCCCGGCCTCCTCCCGGACCGAGGCCTTCACCTGGCTCACCGGCGCCGTGGCGCTCGGCCAGGCGGGCGCCGTGACGGTCGCGGGCCGGCTGGCCGACGCGCACGGAGCGAGCACCGGATTCCTGGTCCCGCTGGTCGGCACGGCGCTCGCGCTGGCCACCCTCGTCGCCCTGCGCTCACGGCTGACCCCCCGGGCTCCGGGGCGCGTGGCGGCACGTGGTATCGGTCACCGAGTGCCGGTGACGGTGGACTGATCCGGCGGAATACGTCACTATGGATCGTCGTTAGCACTCGATGAGTGTGAGTGCCAGGAGGAAGACAAGTGCCGACCTACCAGTACCAGTGCACCGAGTGCGGCGAGGGCCTCGAGGCGGTGCAGAAGTTCACCGATGACGCGCTGACCGAGTGCCCGAGCTGCAAGGGACGCCTGAAGAAGGTGTTCTCGGCGGTCGGCATCGTCTTCAAGGGTTCCGGCTTCTACCGGAACGACAGCCGCGGCTCGTCGAGCTCCAGCTCCCCCGCGTCGAAGTCCTCCACGACTTCTTCCCCGTCCTCGTCGTCCTCTTCGTCGACGTCCTCTTCGTCGTCCTCCTCGGACGCGAAGCCGGCCTCTTCGTCGAGCACGTCCAGCGCGTCGAGCTCCAGCTCGGCCGCCTGACCGGAGGGCCGCCCGCACCGGGCGCTCGACCGAGTTCTTACGGAAGCCTCACTGCCGCGCGCGGTGGGGCTTCCGGCCATTCCCGGGCCGTTAATCTGACCGGCATGGCGACCAAGGCGTTTGCGGACATCGGTGTGATCGGCGGATCGGGGTTCTACTCCTTCCTGGAGGACGTGACGGAGGTGTCCGTGGACACCCCGTACGGCAGCCCCAGCGACGCGCTCTTCCTCGGCGAGGTCGCGGGGCGCAGGGTCGCGTTCCTGCCCCGGCACGGACGCGGCCACACCGTGCCGCCGCACCGGATCAACTACCGCGCCAACCTGTGGGCGTTGCGCTCGGTGGGCGTACGGCAGGTCCTCGGGCCGTGCGCCGTGGGCGGGCTGCGGGCGGAGCACGGGCCCGGGACCCTCGTCGTCCCCGACCAGTTGGTCGACCGTACGAAGACGCGCGTGCAGACGTACTTCGACGGGGAGCCGCTGCCGGAGGCCTGGGGCGGGGCCGTGCCGAAGGTCGTCCACACCACCTTCGCCGACCCGTACTGCCCGGACGGGCGGCGGGTGGCGCTGAAGGCGGCCCGGGGCAAGGGCTGGGACGCGGTGGACGGCGGCACCATGGTCGTCGTCGAGGGGCCGCGCTTCTCCACGCGCGCGGAGTCGCGGATGCACGCGGCGGCCGGCTGGTCGGTGGTCGGCATGACCGGGCACCCCGAGGCGGTCCTCGCCCGCGAACTGGGCCTCTGCTACACCTCGCTGGCGCTCGTCACGGACCTGGACGCGGGCACGGAGACCGGCGAGGGCGTCTCGCACACCGAGGTCATGCGGGTCTTCCGCGCGAACCTCGGCAGGCTGCGCGAGGTGCTCTTCGACGCGGTGGGCGCGCTGCCGGACACGGCGGACCGCGACTGCCTGTGCACCCATGCCCACGACGGCTGGGACCTGGGGATCGAGCTGCCGTGAATCCCCCGCGTGAATCCCCCGGGGGAGTGAGGGAGTTGTCCACAGTCCGCGGTTGATCCACAGGCGGGAGCGGGATCTCCGGCGGGGCGGGATGGTGGGAGCGACCTTCCGACTCCCGACAGGTGGTGTCCGCGATGACGACCTCTCACTCCCCCTCTTCCGGTTCCCACGTCCGCCGTTCCCCCTCGCACGTGCCCGCGCCGCTCGGCGTCCCGCCGTTCGAGCCGCTGCGGGTGCGGAGCGGGCGGCGGACAGGCCGCTGTAGGTGTAGAAGGAGTTCCGGCT
>NZ_JBEZNQ010000144.1:0-9802 GCF_040653315.1 Streptomyces sp. NPDC047981
GGCGAGTAGACCTTCATCACCATAAAAGATGCCTCCTACCCGGCCCCTACCGGGACCGGGCTCAGAGGTGTCCACCACTCGGGGACAGGTCCCGGGTACGAAGCGGGCGTCACGATCCGCGACCTTGCCCGGCAGAGCGGGCGCTCCTTCAGCTTTGTGTGCACCGTTCTGGCCGAGACGGGGGCTACCTTCCGTCCCAGAGGCGGATGGCCTCATGCCTGACCCGCCCCTACTCGGGAACGTGGTCGAGCGCCTCCCCCTGGACGCTCCAGCGCGCGCACCCCACGCGCTCGCCAGCCCCGACTCATTAACTGAAGGAACCATGACGACTAGCGCGTTACAAAGCATCTCGGGCGGGATTGCGGCTTGCCCGGAGAGCGCGCCTCGGACGCCTGGCGCCCTCTTCGCCCGGCGCCGCGCGGCCCTCCTGCACCTGCTGCGCAATCACCTGGCCCGTTACCCCATGGGAGCTCGACTCCCTGGGTCGGCGGAGCTGGCGGAGGAACTCCATCAGGACCGACGTTCCGTCGTGGCAGCGATGGGGCAGCTGGATCAGATGGGCGAGGTGGTCTACACGGCCCGTAGCCGCGTTCCACGCCCGCCGCTACGGATTCGACATCGAGCACCCGGTCCAGTGGGAGGCGGAGGCGCTGGAGCCGGACCAGCTCCGGCGCCTGGTCCTCGCCGCCATCGACCCGTACATCGACCGCGGCGTTGTCGCGCAGTAGATCGCCGCGAGGAACAGCAGCGCCGTCCCTTGGAATGCCTTGCCGGGCGGTGGGGAGCTGTGGTCGGCGGCTCGGGCGGGAAACTTGAGTGCCCTGGCATGGCGGGGGTGGGCAGCAGTTCCGGATGGTGCGGGCCCAGGGGGGCACCCGCCGTGCATCCGAGCTGCGAAGACCAACTATCCGCCACCCTTTTGTGAGGTGAGTTCAGCCCAAAAGAGCAGCCTCCCGGAGGTTCCGGGAGGCGCCACGCGGAGGTAAGCAGAGAGGAGACCAGAAGAGGAGCGAAGAGACCATGTTCATGGATGGAATCCAGCAAAAGGTAATGAATGGCCTCTATGTCATTCGCAGTGATCAGTTCAAAACCGACATACATCAGCTCGACGATGGCGTGAAGATATTTTATCGATTCGTCGAATATCTTTGCGCGAACGGGCTTCTCAGTGTAAGTGAAGGGAAGTTCCTAGTACTTGAAGACGAAGATTCACGTTCGGGATCCGGGATTACAGGGCATTGCGGGGAGCTCCTTCATGATCTGGTCGAGAAACTGGAAAGCGAAGGAGGGGAGGAAGTCGCAGGTCGGTTCGGTGCCGCGCTCGAGCAGGTTCTTATTCGCAGAAAAGGAGTAGAGCGCCAGTATGGTGAGCTAGATGCCAACGAGAAGGGTTACCTTGAAGCCCTGCAGCAGCAGCGCTCGATTGCCCTGAATAAGGCAAGGTCGATCGCGCTTGCGGATCTCATGGAGCGAAATCAAGCCGGCCTTCGAGGAATTGTGTCGTGGGAGAACTGCGCCGTATGCAGAACGGTGGATGGCGAGGATCTTCTCGTTGTCGGTGATCAGTATTTTTCTGACGGAACCGTTGAAATTACCCCACCCGCGTCTATGATTGTCGGGGAATACGTTCCCCAAGAGATCACATTTCACTACAGTGAAATGTTCGAAGTCCGGGGCTATGGGAAGATCATCCCCCGAGACGGGATTCTCGACGTAGAGTCAGATGACCCAGGGATGCGAGACCAGATACGCCATTTCATCGATCTGATAGGCATACAAAGCACCGAAAGGGGTGGTGCTCCTGGTTCATCGGCTCTGGATGTCGAAGTCATCGCGAACGCGGGATCTGCCCGGCGAAGGAATACCAGACGCGGCAAAACTCCAAAAGTAGGGGAAGAAGTATCTGCGGAACGGCGGCAGCGGGGCGAGCGCATCCTGGCCGCCGGCCGTGCCCGCGTCGCGGAAGAGGCCCGCCTCCAGCCGAAGCGGGCCAGGGAGGGTGACCGCGGGTCCATGTGGCCCCCCGGCCCTGGAGAGAAGGGCGGGGTAAGGCCCGAATACTTGAGTCTGGATGATGAGAGGTCGCCGGCTAGGCCCGAGCCACTGGTACCGGCACAAGGCCAACCACAAGAGACGGCGCCCACGCGCCGCTCGGCGAGCGCGAACCCTTCTCCCTTTCCGACGGGGTGGGAACTCGACAAGCGGCGCGATGACGCTGCCCTAGACAGCACGAAGCTTATTCCCTTTGAGTCGAAGCCAGTGCCAGCCGAAGTTCCCACACATGACCTCCCCCTCCCCTATAGGACTGCGGCAGATCTACGGCAGAAAGGAGGAGGTCTCCACGGACCAGTCCTGGAACGTTGGCGGCTACAGGCCCAAGCCGTCGATAGGCAAAGCAGGAGGATTCTATCCTCGGTGAGGGAGAATCAGCCCGTCTACTTTGGATACCACCCAGGAACGCAGATCGCACTTGTCGGGGAAGAGAACCCCTTCTATGCGGATTGGATGAATGACTTCACAGGCAACCACATTGACATGCTGCTGCATGGCAAGATCACGGTTCGCAAGCGAGGGTTGCTGGGCCGGGGCCGCATCGAAGTCGCCATGCCGTCCAATTCCAGCGAGGGGAACGACTCAGGGCTGACCCGCAAAGTGGTGCGCAAGCTCACCAGGATGGAGATAACCGAGACGATAAGTTGAACACGGGCCGCGTCATCGGGCAGCGTCCGAACTCTTCCGGGTTTGGTGAGGCACGCATGAAGACTCATGCACCGTGGTTCACCCCTTCACCCCGCCGCCCACACCGATCCTGAGCCTTTTCCAACCTGCGGGCTGGGCTGGCCAGTTGGGCCGACAGACGGGTGAAGCCCCTGGTAGACGGGTTTCGATCAAGAACCCGTACCGCGAGCTGCTCGGCCTCGTCGAGAAGCGCGGCCGCAGTTGCGGATCGCGGATGAAGCGGGCGTGGGCGGCGGTGGCCTTGGCTGCCGGGCTCGGGCGCGGTCGGCAGCGGTGTACGCGGCGTCGGCCTGATGGGCGCGCCGGACCCCCTCCAGCAGCCAACGGCGGGTGCGCGTGTCCATGGTTCTCCTCTGAGTGCGGGGTGGCGTGTTCGGTGCCGGGCGGCTGCCACCGCCGCCCGGCCGGGGCTGAATCTCCTCGCGTCGAGCGGGTGGGGGCGCCTTGCCATGCGGGCCGGGTGTCGCGCCAGGGGATGTCGGGCCCCGGCGCCCGGCCCGCGGTGGGGCCGGGCGCCGGGGCGCAGGGGCGTGGGGCGCTGTGCGCCAGGGCCGGGCGTTGTCCGCGGCGACGGTGGCGGCGAGGCGCCCCCAGCTCAGGTGGAGCTTGAATGCAGCTTCCAGGTAGAGCGCCGCCGCCTCCGGCCGCTCCCCGGCTCCCGTCAGGTGGCGCTCGTGCAGCAGCTGGAGAGCAGCGCGCAGGCTGGTCTCCTGGGAAGCAAGCTGGGTGCGGACGGGGTACAGGAGCCGGGGCAGTTCTAGGGCGCCGAACACGGCGCGGGTGACGTACTGGCCGAGGTCCTGGGCGACGTGTTCGAGGTCTTCGGGACTGTGCAGGCTCAGGTCGGTGCCCTTGGGGAAGTACTGGCGCAACAGGCCGTTGGTGTTTTCGTTCGAGCCGCGCTGCCAGGGCGAGGCGGGATCGCAAAAGTAGACGGGCATCCCGGTGGCCATGGTGAACTGCTTGTGCCGTGCCATTTCGCTTCCCTGGTCCCAGGTGAGCGAGCCCCGCAGATGCGGGGGGAGGGTCTGGACGGTGCGGACCAGGCCGTCGCGGACAGCCGCAGCGTCGTGTGAGCTGCCGGGCAGGTGGACCAGCATGGTGTAGCGGGTGCTCCGCTCGACCAGCGTCCCGATGGCGGACCGGCCGTGCTCGCCGACGATGAGATCGCCCTCCCAGTGACCGGGCACCGCCCTGTCCTCGATCTCAGGGGGCGGCTGCTGATCATCACCATCGGGTCGTTGAAGCGAGGGGTGCGACGGCTCGGGTCGCGTCGCGGCTTGCGGCGCGTGCGCCCGGTGCGGACGGCTGCCTGGACTTCCCGCTTCAAACCGCCTCTGGCCTGCAAATACAGTGCCTGATAGATCGTCTCCACGCTCACCCGCATGCTCTGATCGTCGGGATGGCTCTTGGTCAGAGCGTGGCAGATCTGTTCTGGGGACCACCGTCGGCGCAGGCCGTCCTGGACGAAAGCGCGCAACGGGCTCTCGCCCACCAGTTTGCGTTCCTTGGGCCGGGGCCTGCGCGCGGCAGCGACCCTGTGAGCCACGTAGGGGAGGTAGCCGACGGTCCCCGAGTTGTTCCGCAGCTCGCGCGAGATGGTGCTGGCCGGGCGCCCCAGGGTCCGTCCGATGGCCCGCAACGACCGGCCGGCGGCGTGGAGGTCACGTATTCGCTCCCGCTCGGAGAGGGACAGGAATCGCGGGTGCAGCTTCTTCTCAAGGGCTTTGAGGCTCACCGGCCTCACCGGTGCCGTCATGATCACACCGGACATCGTGACGGTGCCCGTCGTGTAGTTCACACGTCGGCCGTCGGGGTAGGCCCGCCCATTGCGGGACTTCCGGACGCCGTAGTCCCAGTCCTTGGCCGTGCGCACGTGCACCCCGGCCCGTTCGGCGGCTTCCCGGCGGGAGACACCCTGGGCCCGCAGCTTCATGTACTCCTCGCGCCGCGGGTGCCGCCGGTGCCCGTAGTTCATGCCCGCTTTGCGGGCCAGGGTGAACGCCGTATTCAGATTCAGCCCCAGCTCACGGGCCACGGGATCCAGCCGCTCAAGGAAACGCCTCTTCAACGCCGGATCAAGCCTCTTACCGCCCACGGTCCCCGCAACTCCCATCATCGTGAGTGTTGCGAGGACCGCTAGAACCTAAGAGCACCGGGGGCCTCTTGGCGTTCCGCTGTTCGTGCCTGGCGTCACCGCAGTCACCATGCGTCGGCACGCGCCGCTTCTACCCTCCGAACACCGCGGTGTACGCCTGCTGGCCTTGCTGCAGGGTCGTGGTCAGGGCAGCCGACGCGACGCCGATCTCGGTCAGTCGGCCCATAACGGCGTCGTACGCCGCGCGGACACGTCCGGGCTGGGCGGTCTCGCTGCTGGCTTCCTCATCGAGGCGTCGCGGACGAGCTCGGCCTGCTGCACAGGATCGAGGCCGTAGGTCGGGGCGAGCTGCTGTACGAGGGCTGCGAACTCGCGCATGACGCCGGGGTCGAAGGCGTGGTTGTGGTTGTGCTGCTCGACCTTGCCCTGGGATCCGGCGACGATGTTGGTGCCATTGATGCTGTAGTAGTCGCCAGGGCGGGTTCGATTGAGGTAGTCGCTCACGGTCGCTCCAGAAAGTACGCAGTCGATACCGTCAAGGGTGATGGTGACGGTCTTGGGGTCGGTGCTGGCCTCTTCGACGAGTCCGGAGTTCAGCAGGCGCGCCAGGGCGTAGTCCAGTTCCGTTTCCGACAGGGCGCCGCCGGCGAAGTGCGACTCATCAGTGTTCAGGAAGGCGGCCGGGCTCGCGGGGCGCTGGTCGTGTGCGGTGGCGTACAGCCAGCGCAGAAAGGCGTCGGTCGCGTAGCGGTGCCGGGCGGCGGGTGCGCTGCGCAGTCGGGCGAGGCGGCGCAGTTCTACTCGTCCGTCGGCGGTCACCCTGTGGGAGTCGGGCGAGCCGAAGGAGCTCATGGCATCAGCCAGGCCGTCCCGCTCCAGTTCGGCTGCCAGGACCGCAACATCTTCCAGAGGCGTGCCCGAGTACTCGGCGTAGTCGGCCTGCTCCCCGAACCGGCTTTCAGGCAGCTGGCCCAGCCAGATCAGGTAGCGGACCAACTGCGGGTCCTGCTCGATGCCCACGCCCACACCGGAGATTCCGGCCGAGGGAGTGAACCCCCTGCTGGCCAGGGGCACGGTGATCGGGTACTTCTTGAAGGCCCGCTCGTACGCCTTGTTGGTCTCCTTCACGTGCTTCTCGATCGCACGCTGATCGACCTTGTTGCTGGCCATTTCGTCCCCCTCACGACGTACTGGCTGAAGCTTAGTGAACGGCACTGACAGGGCGCGGGCCGCTTGGGCATTGGTCTGGCCGAGTGAGGCGGGGATGCGGCTTGTCCCACGTACGGCCGTGCGGGTCGCAACAGCTCTCACGTGCGGGGCATGGCCTTCCCCCCGATGCCCGAGCCGCTGCGCCGGGCAATCCACCAGCTGGTCTCCGAGGGCGTGCAGAACTGCCAGAAGGTGCTGCGGTACACCGAGCCCGACCAGGCCAGCACCTGGAAGCGCATGCGCTGAACCGGGCCACGGACTCGGCGGACACGATGAACATGCTGGCCATGCTGATCGCGGCGTACTGCCAGCGCGCGGGTATGGGCCGGGAGTCTTTGTGGAGGCGTATCTTCAGCTGGAGCAGCAGCACGACCGGGCCAAGGGGCCGGACGGTGGGGACTTGGGCGCAGCTGTCGGATCTGCTGGGCGACTCCGGTCGCGGCGAGCGGGCCGGGGACCTGGGCCAGCATGCAGTTCCGTTCCGGGCAGCGGCACGCCGCGAACGCGGGTTCTGCACGGTCTGAAGGCCCGCCTGTGTGACGACGTCGCCTCACTGGATAGCTACCGCCGCCGCACGTCCCGGAGCTGGCGAGGAAGGTCGCCGGTGTGCTGCTGCGCCGGAACGGAGTCGCCGGCGCACATGCCACCGGGCGTCGCCCCGAGGTCGTCATCTACACGACACGCGTTTCCGCCCGGTCGATGCTTGAGAGCTACGCCTCCTTGCGTGGCCGGCGGGTCAACCGCTTCCGCCAGGTGACGAGGCATACGAGGCGACGCTGCGCCTCCAGCTGGAAGAGCTGAACGAGCCTATGACGCCGGTGGGAGCGGGCACCCCCCCCCGACCCACCGGCGCACCGCTCTCCGAGGAAGGAGGACACCTGCGAATACACCCGTCTTTCGCCGGTTCGGCGACGTACTGGTGTTGCGTGCTGCCGCCGTGCCGCTGTCCGCGCGCCCCTCGGACTGGCCCGTCATCGACGCCCCGGAACCCTGCCGTCGGTGGCTTCGCCGGGTCTGGTACGACGGCACCTTCGTGGCCCAGCTTCGCGCCCCCACTACCGATCACTCCAGGAGGCCGACCACCTGCGCATCCGCGTCCCGGTCGGTGACAACGCGGCCGCGGCAGTCGCCACCTGGACGGCGCGGCTCATCGCGGGCCGGCTCGCCTCTCACCTACCCGGGGCGGACGTGGATGGCCGCTTCAACCCCGCGCGGCGAGCCCGGAGAGAGCAGCCTCGCCCTCACGTACCAACCATGCCCGATTGAGGTACCTCTCCTTCAGGACGGGGCTCCCGCCACATGTGACGCAGCCGAGCCGACACGTTCGGCTGGGCTGCATCACGGCTGCCGGACCGAACGCGTTCGCACCCCGTGCGCAGACCCGGTGAACACCAATGACCCCAGCAGGCAAACGCGTTACTTACGTTACCCTGCGTGACTTCGCGGCGTCGCGGTGGCCAGAGACGCTCTGCCCTGAGGGAGATCGGGCAGGGATTCCATATCTTCGGTGAGTCCGGCTGCGGCGAGAACATGGGCCTGGTTGTCGTGGATGTATGCCACGAGTTGGGTGGGCGTGACCCCTGCGGCGAGCCGTTGCGCCAGAGCCGCCAGCCCGTGCTTGATGAAGCCATGAGTCTGGTTGTACGCGCGTGCGAGGTTGGTCGGGGTGGTGGTCCGCGTGTGCCTGAGGACCGCACCGATGAACTGTGCGTCCTGTTCGTTGAGTATTTCGGCCCTGCCTGAGGGGAGGTCGGGCAGGAATTCCAGGTCCTCGGTGAGTCCGGCTGTCGCGAGGATGTCGGCTTGATGGTGGTGTATGTGGGCCACGAGTTGCGCGGGTGTGACCGGCATACCGAGCCGTCGCCCCAGTTGCTCGAGCCCGTGCTTGATGAAGGCCTGAGGCCGGTTGTACGTGCGTGCCAGTTGGCCCGCGCCGTCGGCCGGTGTGTGCCGCAGGACCGCTCCGATGAACTGCTTGTCCTGCTCGGTCAGGGGACTCCGCACCTTGCCGGCAGGTATCAGGTCCTCGATGGGGCGACCGCATAGCTGAACGGCGAGTGGTTCCTTGTGCGCCCGTACGTGCTTGAGGACATCGGTGGCGGTGCCGTGTTCCAGGCCCAGCCGCGGCCGGAGACGCCTCAGAAGGGTCCTGGCGTCGGTGCCGAGTGCCTTCGTGAGGTCGGCCACGGTGAGGGAGCCGGTTGCGTCGCGGACGGCGGCCAGGAGCTGTTCGTCCCTGGTCCGCCCCTCCGGGGTGGGGGCGGGGGCCGCGGAAGGGATGGCAGCGGAACGGGTCGTCGCACCGGGTGCCGCGGGCTTCCTGGCAGGGGCGGGCGCCGTTCCGGCGCGCTCTGATGTCATCGTGCGGTAGTCGTGGGGGACGATCCGCACGGGCGCATGGGCCGCTGACCCAGGCGCGGCGCCTTCTGCCTCATGCTCTTCCGTCACGCCACACTCCTTGCACACAGCCCACATCGAGACGCCTGCTAGCTTCAGCGTGTCCCGCTCCGTGTCCACCAGGCCAGCATTCGATGCCGAATGCCCGCATCTCTGCCTTTTCGGGCCGGGGTCGGCGAAATGCCGACCTGAATTGTTGACCTTCAGTGGCTTGGCGCCCGCTGCCGCTGGCCTGAGCGTGGTGCGGCAACCTGGCCGCCGCGGTCACCGCCGAGGCTCTGCCCCGGATCCTGGAGGAGCTCGGCGCGGCGGTGCGGGTGGTGTCCATCCTCGACCTGACCGTGCCCGCCCGGCGGGTCGAAGTGGTCGGCTGACGGGAGACCGAAGGCCTTCGCACCCAGCAGGATATTGCGGCCACGGCCGGTATGACCGCCGAGAGCCGGCTTGCCGAACAGCGGGGCGAACTGTTCGCCCATAGCCGCCCTGGGCAATGTGATCGCCTCTGCTTGGGACGATCCTCGGCACCCTCCTCCCGGTGGCGGTACTCGGCGGGCGGCGGCGGCAGGACCCCCTAGTGCTCACGCCAGTTGAGCACTCGTACCCCTCGCCGAACGCCGATGCAGCGGGTCCGCCGCTCCCTGACCGGCAACCATCGCTGCGTCGGCCTGCCCGGCTCGGCTCCGGGCGCATGACAGACGCGTATCCACCAGGAACGCTGACGGAGATCCCGCCCTCGGTACGGATCGGCCTCGCGACCCCGAGCATTGACTTCGAATGTTTATTAATGCTTGATTATGTGCGCTTCTGTTTGATTCTCCTGAGGATGTCGCCGTGAAGAAGACCGTCACCACCCTCGCCGACGGCCGCGAGCTCATCTACTACGACGCGCGGGACGACGCCCTCCGGGACGCCGTCGACTCCCGGCCGCTCGACCCCGTCTCCTCCGCCTCCGAGATCCGCCACGACGTGCTCCTCGGCGACCGGGTCGCCGTCGCCTCGCACCGGCAGGGCCGGACCTACCACCCGCCGGCCGACGCCTGTCCGCTCTGCCCCTCCCGGGACGGGCGTCCGACGGAGATCCCGGCCCCCGACTACGAGGTCGCCGTCTTCGAGAACCGATTCCCCTCGCTCTCCGGGGAGAACGGCCGGTGCGAGGTCGTCTGCTTCACCTCCGACCACGAGGCCTCCTTCGCCGACCTCACCCCCGAACGCGCCGCGCTCGTCCTCGCGGCCTGGACCGACCGCACCGCCGAACTCGCCGCCCGGCCCGGCGTCGAGCAGGTCTACTGCTTCGAGAACCGGGGCGCCGAGATCGGCGTCACCCTCGGCCACCCGCACGGCCAGATCTACGCCTTCCCG
>NZ_JBEZNQ010000145.1:0-9469 GCF_040653315.1 Streptomyces sp. NPDC047981
TCGCGGCGGAACCGATTCCGGGACGGGCGCGTCTTGGGGGGCGTGCAGCGTCAAGGTTCGGGCGGCAGCGCCGCCGTGGTCGTACGCGTGGTCGGTGCCTCCGTCGCCCGGGCCGGCCGGCTCGACGCGCCCGCCACGGCCGCCCTCGCCGCGGACTCCAGCGGCACTCGCCGGGTCGCCACGGCCGTGCTCGACCTGGACCGCGTCCACCGGGTCCGGCGCGGCGCGGGCGGCACCGCCAACGACGTGCTGCTCGCCGTCGTCGCCGGGGCCCTGCGCCGGTGGCTCGACGGGCGCGGCGCGGAGGTGCCCGGCGCCGACCCGCGTGCCCTCGTCCCCGTCTCCCGGCGCCGGCCCGGCGCCGCCGCGGGCACCGGCAACAGCTTCTCCGCCTACCTCCTGGCGCTCCCCGTCACCGAGCCCGACCCGGCCGCCCGGCTCGCCGCCGTACGCCGGGACATGGACCGCAACAAGGCCGACGGGCCGCTGCGCGGCGCCGGAGCCGTCGCCGTCCTCGCCGACCAACTGCCCCCGCTCGCCCACCGCTTCGGCGCCCCGCTGGCCGGCGGCGCCGCCCGGCTGCTCTTCGACGTCCTCGTCACCAACGTGCCGCTGCCCCGCTCGGCCCTCTCTCTCGGCGGGGCCCCGCTGCGCACCCTCTACCCGATGGCCCCGCTCGCCCGGGGCCAGTCGCTGGCCGTCGCCATGTCCCCGTACGGCGGCCGGGTCCACATCGGCCTGGTCGCCGACGGCAAGGCCGTCCCCGACCTCGACGCGCTGGCCGCCGCCCTCGTCGACGAACTCGACCTCCTCGACGGGGCGGCCGGCTGAGCGCGCGCCCGGACGAGGGCTGAGGCAGGGTGGTGCCATGCCCGAACTGCCCGAGGTGGAAGCGCTCCGCGCCTTCCTCGACACCCACCTGGTGGGCAAGGAGATCGCACGGGCGCTGCCCGTCGCGATCAGCGTGCTCAAGACGTACGACCCGCCCCTGAGCGCCGTCGAGGGCGCCACCGTCACCGGTATCGCCCGGCACGGCAAGTTCCTCGACCTGGTCACCGAAGGTCCGGCGGGCCGCCTCCACCTCCTGGTCCATCTGGCCCGCGCGGGCTGGCTCCAGTGGCGGGACCCGCTGCCCTCCGGGCCGCCGCGCCCCGGCAAGGGGCCACTGGCCCTGCGGACGGCGCTCACCGAAGGCGACGGCTTCGACCTGACCGAGGCCGGCACCACCAAGCGCCTCGCCGTGCACCTGGTCCGCGACCCGCAGGAGGTGCCAGGGGTCGCCCGGCTCGGCCCCGACCCGCTCGCCGACGACTTCGACCTGGCCGCCTTCACCGCTCTCCTCGCCGGGGAGCGGCGGCAGATCAAGGGCGCCCTGCGCGACCAGAGCCTGATCGCCGGCATCGGCAACGCCTACAGCGACGAGATCCTCCACGCGGCGAAGACGTCCCCCTTCAAGCCGACCCAGAACCTGACCGAGGACGAGACGGCGCTGCTGTACGAGGCGATGCGCACCACCCTGCGCGCGGCGGTCGAGCGCTCCCACGGGCTCGCCGCGGGCAAGCTCAAGGCGGAGAAGAAGAGCGGCCTGCGCGTCCACGGCCGGACCGGCGAACCCTGCCCGGTCTGTGGCGACACCATCAGGGAGGTGTCGTTCCACGACTCCTCCCTCCAGTACTGCCCCACCTGCCAGACCGGCGGCAAGCCGCTCGCCGACCGTCGCACGTCCAAGTTCCTGAAGTAGACCTCCAGGGGGTGTCTCGGAGCACTCCTTTAGACTCCGCCGCATGCTGCGCGTACTGGCCGTCGACGACGAGGCCCCGGCCCTCGGGGAACTGCTCTACCTGCTGCGCGCCGATCCCCGGATCCGCAGCGCCGAGGGCGCCACCGACGCCACCGAGGCCCTGCGCAGGATCGGCCGCGCCCTGGAGGCCGGCCCCGACGGGGACGAGGCCGTCGACGTCGTCTTCCTCGACATCCACATGGCCGGGCTCACCGGGCTCGACCTCGCCCGGCTGCTCGCGGGCTTCGCCCGGCCGCCGCTGATCGTCTTCGTCACGGCGCACGAGGGCTTCGCGGTACACGCCTTCGACCTCAAGGCCGTGGACTACGTCCTGAAGCCGGTGCGCCGCGAACGGCTCGCCGAGGCCGTCCGCCGGGTCAGCGAACTGGCGCACGCCTCCGCCGCACCCGCCCCGCCCGCCGCCTCCGAGCACATACCGGTCGAACTCGCCGGGATCACCCGCTTCGTGGCCGTCGACGACATCGTCTATGTCGAGGCCCAGGGCGACTACGCGCGCCTGCACACGGAAGAGGGCAGCCACCTCGTCCGCATCCCGCTCTCCACCCTGGAGGAGCGCTGGGCCGACCGCGGCTTCGTCCGCATCCACCGCAGCCACCTCGTGGCCCTCGCCCGTATCGACGAACTCCGGCTCGACGGCGGCGCCACGTCCGTGCGCCTGGGCACCACCGAGCTGGCCGTCAGCCGCCGCCACGCCCGCCCGCTGCGGGACCTCCTCATGCGCCGCGCGGGCGGCTGACCGAGAGGTCGCCGGAGCCTCTACCGTGCGTGAACACCGCTGCGTAGACTCCGTTTCCTCCCCAGGCCGTGTCCGCCAGGTCCGGCCCGGCGGACCCTCCCCAGCCCCTGCGAGGTCGCCCGATGCCGGAGCGGACACCGACGTCCGATGACCCCACGCCGCGCCGGCCCCGGCGCGAGACCGTCACGCGCGCCTCGGCGCTCCGCGCGGGCGGCGGCCCGCCCGCGCGGCGGTTTCCCGGCCATCCGCCCGCCCGCTCCGAGATCAGCGAGCAGACCACCCTCGGCCACACCTACGTCCGCTCCCTGATGCGGAGCCAGTTGCGGGCCGCGCTCACCGCGCTCGGCGCGCTCGCCCTGTGCGTCGGCCCGCTGCCGCTGCTCCTCGCGCTGCCCGCCCCCGAGGCCGTCGTGTGGATCGCGCTCGGCGTCGGTGTGTACCCGGTCATCTGGGCCGTCGCCCACTGGTACGTCCGCCGCGCCGAACGCAACGAACGGGACTTCACCCGCCTCGTCGAGGGCCGCTGAGCGCGGGGGCCGGACGTGAACCACACCTACGCGGTGACAGCCGTCACCGCCGTCGTCCTCGCGACCGTGCTCATCGGCGCGCTCGGCCTGCGGATATCCCGGACGACCTCCGACTTCTACGTGGCCTCCCGCACCGTGCGGCCGGGCCTCAACGCCGCCGCCATCAGCGGCGAGTACCTCTCCGCCGCGTCCTTCCTCGGCATCGCGGGCCTCGTCCTCGTCCAGGGCCCCGACATGCTCTGGTACCCGGTCGGCTACACCGCCGGCTATCTCGTCCTGCTGGTCCTCGTCGCCGCCCCGCTACGCCGCTCGGGGGCGTACACCCTCTCCGACTTCGCCGAGGCCCGGCTCGAATCCCCGCAGGTCCGCAGGCTCGCCAGCCTCTTCGTCGTCGGTATCGGCTGGCTCTACCTGCTCCCGCAACTCCAGGGCGCGGGACTGACCCTGGAGATCCTCACCGGCGCGCCCGACTGGGTCGGCGGCCTCCTCGTCGCCCTCGTCGTCACCGGGATCGTCGCGGCCGGCGGCATGCGCAGCATCACCTTCGTCCAGGCCTTCCAGTACTGGCTGAAACTCACCGCCCTGCTCGTGCCCGCGCTCTTCCTGGCCGCCGCCTGGTTCGGCGACGACGCGCCGCGCGTCCGCTTCGACGCGCCCGCCGTCTTCCGCGAGCACACGGTCGTCAAGGTCGCCGACACCGTACGGATCGAGCTCGACGCCCCGCTCACGCTCACCGTCACCGGCCGCGTCGACTCCCTGCCGTACGAGGCACGGACCGTGACCCTGGACGAGGGACCGCACCGCGTGGAGGGCGGCACCGCGCTCGCCTTCCCCGAGGGCGCGCCTGTCCCCACGCGGGTCTCCGACGGCGCCGATCCCCTCGGCTGGTCCCAGCCGCTGGCCGGCGGGCGCGACGGGCACCAGCTCTACGCCACGTACGGGCTGATCCTCGCCACCTTCCTCGGCACGATGGGTCTGCCGCATGTGGCCGTCCGCTTCTACACCAGCCCGCACGGCCGGGCCGCGCGCCGCACGACGCTGGTGGTCCTCGGGCTCGTCGGCGCCTTCTACCTGCTGCCCCCGGTGTACGGAGCGCTCGGCCGGATCTACGCGCCGGAGCTCGCGCTCACCGGGGCGGCCGACGCCGCCGTGCTCGTGCTGCCCGAGCGGATGCTCGGCGGGGTGCTCGGCGACCTGCTGGGCGCGCTCCTGGCCGGCGGGGCCTTCGCGGCCTTCCTCTCCACCGCCTCCGGCCTGACGATGGCCGTCGCCGGCGTCCTCACCCAGGACGTGCTGCCCTCCCGGGGCGTACGGCACTTCCGGCTCGCGACCCTGCTGGCCACGGCCGTGCCGCTGACCGCCGGGGTCTTCGCCTCCAAGGTCCCGGTCGCCGACGCCGTCGGCCTGGCGTTCGCGGTCTCCGCCTCCTCCTTCTGCCCGCTGCTCGTCCTCGGCATCTGGTGGCGCAGGCTCACCCCGCCGGGGGCGACGGCCGGGCTGCTGCTCGGCGGCGGCTCCGCGCTGACCGCCGTGATGGCGACCCGCGCGGGACTGCCGGGCGAGGGCTGGCCGCACACCTTGATGGCCTGGCCGGCGATCTGGTCGGTGCCGCTGGGCTTCCTCACCATGATCCTGGTGTCCCTCGCGACCCCCCGGCACATCCCGCCGGGCACCCCGGCGCTCCTGGCCCGCCTCCATCTCCCGGAGGAGTTCACCGGCCGCCCCGGGCCGGTGCGGGCCGAGACCGGCCGCGTCCAGGCGCGGGGAGGTGGTGAGGAGTGACCGGGATCGAACTCGCCGCGACGGGCGTGGCCGCGGCCGTGCTCCTCCTGCTCGGCTTCGTTCTCGGACGACTCGCCACGCGCCGCGGGGACAAGGCGGCCGACCTCGACCTCGGCACGCCCGTCGAGCGCGCCACCTTCCACACCCTGCACACCGCCTCGCTGGCCGCCCCGCCGCTGCGCGCGGGACTCACCGAGGACACGGCGCGCAAGGCGGTGCGCCGGCTGCGCCCGCTCCTCGGCACGGAGGCGCTCTGCCTGACCGACCGGTCCGCCGTCCTCGCCTGGGACGGACCGGGCGAGAGCCACCACCGGCACCAGGTCATGGAGCGGGTCGGTCCCCTCCTCGACTCCGGCCGCAGCCTCTCCGCGCACACCGACTGCGCCGATGACGCCTGCCCGTTGCGCTGGGTGGTGATCGCCCCGTTGACCGGTGAGGACGGGGTGCTCGGCGCACTGGTGGCCTACGGCTCGCGGGAGTCGGCCGTCCTCGTCCGGGCGGCGACCGAGGTCGCCCGCTGGGTCTCCGTCCAGCTGGAACTGGCCGAGCTGGACAGCTCGCGGACCCGGATCGTGGAGGCGGAGATCAGGGCCCTGCGCGCCCAGATCTCCCCGCACTTCGTCTTCAACTCCCTGGCCGCCATCGCCTCGTTCGTCCGCACCGACCCCGAGCGGGCCAGGGAGCTGCTCCTGGAGTTCGCCGACTTCACCCGCTACTCCTTCCGCAGGCACGGCGAGTTCGCCCAGCTCGCCGACGAACTGCGAGCCATCGAGCAGTACTTGGCGCTCGCCGGGGCCCGCTTCGGCGAGCGCCTCAAGGTGACCCTGCAGATCGCGCCCGAGGTGCTGCCGGTGGCCCTGCCGTTCCTCTGCCTCCAGCCGCTGGTGGAGAACGCCGTCAAGCACGGCCTGGAGGACAGCGTGCACGACTGCCGGGTCACCATCGCCGCCCGCGACGCGGGCGCGGAGGCCGTCGTCGTGATCGAGGACGACGGAGTGGGCATGGACCCGGCCGTGCTGCGCGCGATCCTGCTCGGGGAGCGCCCCACCGGCTCCGGCATCGGCCTGTCCAACGTCGACGAACGGCTCCGCCAGGTCTACGGGCCGGAGCACGGCCTGGTCATCGAGACCGGGCTCGGCGCGGGGATGAAGGTGACGGTGCGGATCCCCAAGTACCGCCCGGGGGTCCACCCGACGGTCGGCCGGCCCTCCGATCAGTAGAGGTGCAGGGCCAGATGACCGAGGGGGAGTCCCAACTGCCACGCGGGAACCCAGACTTGGTCGCACTCGTCGACCGGGAAGCCGAAGCCGAAGCCGGCGGGCGGCAGGCCGCCGAGGTCGGCCGCCCGGACGCTGGTCGCCTCCAGGATCCGCCAGGTCTCCTTGGCCATGGCGAGGTCCGGTCCGTCCTCGCCCGCGCGGGTCCGCTCGTCGAGCCGGGCCCGTACCCACTGCGGCCAGGGGTGGTCGTACGAGGTCCGGGAGAGCCACTCGTCGAGCCGGCCCGCGGTCCTGGCCCCGCCGTGGGCGTCCGTGCCCTCGCAGAGGTGGATGGTGAGCGCGAGCGTCTGCCGGCCGGCCCGGTACTCCAGGGTGCCGGGCTCGACCAGACAGCCCGCGCGCAGCAGATCGTCCGCTATGAACTCGGCACACAGCCAGGCCATCGGGACGGCGAGCCCGCCCCCGCTGGTGCCGTTCGTACTCTCGGGCAGCAACGCTCCCACCTTCTCCCGGACATGTCGGTCGGCGATCCCGACCACGAGCCTCCACCGAGGAAGACGCGCGCGGGTCGCTCTTTACTCAACTCGCCGGTGTGGTTTCGGATACGTTCCCCCGCCGGATCGGTGCGCGTGGGGTCGAGGCGCACCGGTGCGACGGGTGGGAGGCGTGCCCGGGGCGGCTCAGCCGAGGAGCGCGTAGACCGCCGTCGCGTGCGCGGCCGTCTCGTCCGTGCCCTCGGCCGTCATCGTGATGTCGGCGAAGGCCATCCGCTTGCCCGCCTTCGTCAGCCGCGCCCGTACCAGCACGTCCGTGCCGAGCACGGGTCGCTGGAAACTGATGGACTGCTGCACCGTCGTCATCGGGACGAAGCCGCCGCGGGCGGCCGCGACCGCGATCACCGTCGCCGTGTCGGCGGCGGCCATCAGCGCCTGGCCGGAGAGTCCGCCGCCCTCACGGGCCAGCCGGTCCGACCAGGGGAGGCGGAGCACCGCCTCCTGGCCGTCGACAGAGACCACCGAGAGGCCCAGATCGAGCACCCAGGGTGCGAAGTTGTCGGCGAGTACCTTGTCCGCGGCGGCGGTAGTCAGCGTCGTCACGCGCTCATTGTGCGGCCGCGGTGTGTGGACGGGCAACGGCGCGACGGCGCGGCCGGTAGCCGGGCAGCTGGTGGCCGAGCTGGCGGAGCGCGTAGTGCGAGCGGGACTTGACGGTGCCGGCGGGTATGCCGAGGTCGGCCGCGGCCTCGTTGACGGTCAGGCCGTGGAAGTAGAGCCGGACCAGGACCGCGCGGTGTTCCGGGCTCAGGCCGCGGACGGCGGCGCGCACGTCGAGCGCGGCGACGGCCGACTCGGTGGCGTCGGCCGGGTCGGGGGTGCAGGCGAGCACGCCGTCGCCCGTCTCGGCCGGCCGGGCCAGCCGTGAGCGGCGGGCGTCGATGGCGAGGCGCCGGGCCACGGTGAAGAGCCACGGGCGCATCGACGCGTACGACCCGTCGAAGGCCTCCGGGTGGAGCCAGGCCCGCACGAGTGTCTCCTGGGCCAGGTCCTCGGCGCGCTGTCGGTCGCCGTAGGTCAGGCCGAGCAGGAAGCCGAGGAGCGCAGGCCCGTGGTCCCGCTGAAGCTCCGCGAGGGTCCGCTCGTCGGTGGTCGCCGTTCTGCTCGCGGTCGCCGTCGTCATGCTCCACACCTCTCCTGCCGGCTCGTCGTCCCGGTCCGTATACGAACGCATACGGGCGACAGGGGACAGGGAACGAACGTGAGCGTGCGACGAGCGGTCGCACCGAGCGGCGAATGGTGCGATGAGCGGTCGGGCGGACGCCCTTCATCCGTTTCGGCGGGGTTTGGTGGGTGACGCGGCTTTGCCTCTTGACTAAGGCATTCATCCCCTGTCAATTCATCGGGAAAGATGCTTGTCCTAAGAATGAGGCGGAGTCGGTAGATGACCCAGCGAAGGAGACAGCGGGCGATGGCCGTCGCGGCCGTTCTGCTCACGGCGGCGACCGGGTGCGCGGGCGGCGCCGACGCCCCCGGGACCCCACCCGCACGCGAGGACCCGGCGAGCCCGGCGCCGCCCTCGGCCGCCCCCGGGGGAGCCTCCGCGCGGACCGGGTTCACGCTCGTCGCCACCGGTGACGTGCTGCCGCACGACTCGGTCATCCAGAAGGCCGCCGCCGACGCGAACGGCCAGGGCCACGACTTCGGACCGATGTTCTCCGGGGTGAAGAGCGTCGTCGCCGGCGCCGATCTGGCGATCTGCCACATGGAGACCGTGTACGGCGCCGAGGGCGGGCCCTACACCGGCTATCCGGCCTTCAAGTCCCCGCCCGAGATCGCCCCCGCCCTCAAGGAGACCGGGTACGACTCCTGCTCCACCGCCTCCAACCACACCCTGGACGACGGCGCGGCCGGGCTCGTCCGGACGCTCGACGCTCTGGACAAGGCGGGCGTCCGGCACGCCGGCTCGGCCCGCACGGCCGACGAGGCCGCCCGTCCCACCCTGCTCGACGCGGGTGACGCGACCGTCGCCCAGCTCGCGTACACCTACGACACCAACGGCTACCCGATGCCCGAAGGAAAGCCCTGGTCCGTCAACCTGATCGACGAGGGGAAGATCGTCGCCGACGCGCGGGCCGCCCGGCGGGCGGGCGCGGACGTCGTCGTGGTCAGCATCCACTGGGGTACGGAGTGGCAGACGGCTCCCGACGACCGCCAGCTCACCCTCGCCCGCTCCCTCACGGCCTCGCAGACCGGTGGCAGACCCGACATCGACCTGATCCTCGGCACCCACGCGCACGTCCCGCAGGCGTACGAGAAGGTCAACGGCACCTGGGTGATCTACGGCATGGGCGACCAGATCGCCGGCGACATGATCAACCACGCCGGCGCCCGCGACCCCCGGGGCAACCAGTCCAGCCTCGGCCGCTTCACCTTCACCCCGCCCACGACCCCCGGCGCGCGCTGGGAGGTGGCCAAGGCGGAGTTCCTGCCGCAGTGGTTCGACACCGGCCGCGGCCGGGTCGTCGACCTCAACGCGGCCATCAAGAAGGGCGAACCCCTCACCGCCGTACGCGACACCATCCGCGACGTCGTCCTCGGCCGGGGCGCGGCGAACGACGGCCTGGTGATGGGGGAGTAGCGGCGATCGGCTCATCGGGTGCATTCGGACGGCCGGCCGGTGTGGATGAGCGCCGTGGGCCTTCGGCCATGCGAGCTATTAGTCATGAAAAAGGATCAGATGCCTATGGGGCGCCGGACGGTCCTGCGGATCGCCGCCGCCCTGGGGGCCACCGCCACGGTCGGCGCCCTGACCCCCCGGGTCAAGATCGGCTACGGCTACCAGATCTACAACCTGATGTCCTGACGCCCCGCGTCCCTCGGACAACTGGACGCCCCGCACCGGCCTT
>NZ_JBEZNQ010000146.1:0-9003 GCF_040653315.1 Streptomyces sp. NPDC047981
GCCGCCCGCGCCGGGGCCGTGGTGGGCGCCGCGCGCCCACCCCTGCGTACACCGCTCGACCAGGCCCTGGGCCAGGTGCTCGCCGAGCCGCTGCGCGCGCTCACCGATCTGCCCTCCTTCGACACCTCGGCCATGGACGGCTGGGCGGTCGCAGGCCCGGGCCCCTGGGAGATCCGCGCCCAGGACGCCGTGCTCGCCGGCCACGCCCCCGCCGCCCCGCTCGACGACGGCACCGCCGTGCGGATCGCCACCGGCGCCCGCGTACCGCCCGAGGCCACGGCGGTCATCCGCAGCGAGCACGCCCGCACCGACGCGAGCGGCCATCTGCACGCCCGGCGCGAGGTCGTGCCCGGCCAGGACATCCGCCCCCGGGGCCAGGAATGCCGCTCCGGAGAGCAGCTGTTGCCCGCCGGGACGCGGGTGACGCCCGCCGTCCTCGGGCTCGCGGCCGCCGCCGGGTACGACGAGTTGCCGACCCCGGCCCGTCCCCGTGTGGAGGTCCTCGTCCTCGGCGACGAGCTGCTGACGGCGGGACTCCCCCACGACGGGCTCATCCGTGACGCGCTCGGCCCCATGCTCGGCCCCTGGCTGAACGCGCTGGGCGCCGAGACGTTCGCCACCCGGTGGATCGGCGATGACGCCGACGCCCTCGCGGCGGCGGTCACCGGCTCCCCCGCCGACCTGGTGATCACCACGGGCGGAACGGCCTCCGGCCCGGTGGACCATGTCCATCCCGTGCTCGCCAAGGCCGGGGCGACCCTGCTCGTCGACGGGGTGAAGGTCCGGCCCGGCCACCCGATGCTGCTCGCTCGCCTCGACGACGAGCGCCATCTCGTCGGGCTGCCCGGAAACCCCCTCGCCGCCGTCTCCGGCCTGCTCACCCTGGCCGAGCCGCTGATCCGGGCCCTCGCGGGCGCCGCGCTCCCGGCGCCGTACAGCGTTCCCATGGCGGACGAGGTGCAGGGCCATCCGTACGACACCCGGCTCGTCCCGGTCGTGCACCGCAAGGACCGGATCGTTCCGCTGCGGTACCACGGGCCCGCGATGCTCCGGGGGATCGCGGCGGCGGACGGGATGGCCGTCGTCCCACCCGGCGGCGCGCGCGCCGGCGACGCATTGGAGATCCTCGACCTCCCCTGGTCGGCCTCGCTCGGCGACCCGACCCAGCCGTTCCATGCAGCACGGCAGGAAGGTGTTTCACGTGAAACTTCCCAGCCGTGACGTCATGGCGCGCGACGCGGACGAGAAGGCGTCCCCCACCCGGGTCCGGATGCCTCGGCGCATCGTCGAGAAGCCCATGCGCCAGGTGGCCAAGCGTCTCCTGATGGCCCTGGGCGTGCTGGCCCTCACCACGCTGATCGTCTACATCGACCGCGACGGCTACCACGACAACGCCAACGGGACGCTCGACTTCCTCGACTGCGCCTACTACGCGACCGTCACCCTCTCCACCACGGGCTACGGCGACATCGTTCCGCACAGCGATTCCGCGCGGCTCGTCAACATCCTGCTGATCACGCCGCTGCGCGTGCTGTTCCTGATCATCCTGGTCGGCACCACTCTCGAGGTCCTCACGGAGCGGACCCGGGAGGAGTGGCGGCTGAATCGCTGGAGGTCCGCCGTGCGCGACCACACCGTCATCGTCGGCTTCGGGACCAAGGGACGGTCCGCGATCCAGACGCTCCGTGCCACGGGCCTGTCCAAGGAGCAGATCGTCATCGTCGACCCCTCCACCAAGGTGATCGAGGCGGCGAACGCGGACGGTTTCGTCGGGGTGGTGGGCGACGCGACCCGCAGCGACGTGCTGCTCCGCGCCGAGGTGCAGAAGGCACGGCAGATCGTCATCGCCACCCAGCGCGACGACACCGCGGTCCTGGTGGCGCTCACCGCCCGCCAGCTCAACAGGGGCGCGAAGATCGTCGCCGCCGTACGCGAGGAGGAGAACGCTCCGCTGCTGCGCCAGTCCGGCGCGGACGCCGTGATCACCAGCGCCAGCGCCGCCGGCCGGCTGCTCGGGCTCTCCGTGCTCAGCCCCAGTGCCGGCACGGTGATGGAGGACCTGATCCAGCAGGGCTCGGGTCTCGATCTGGTGGAGCGGCCGGTCATAAAGTCCGAGGTGGGCAAGAGCGTGCGGGAGACCGAGGACCTGGTGGTCAGCGTATTGCGCGGGCACCGCTTGCTCGGTTACGACGATCCGGCCGCCAGCCCGCTGCAGTTGACGGACCGTGTGATCACCATCGTGCGCGCGGCGCCCGTCACTCCGCTGTCGGCGCCGTCCGAGTAGCCTCGCCGCCATGCATGCGATCACGATTCCGGAACCCGGCGGCCCCGAGGCCCTCGTCTGGGCCGAGGTGCCCGATCCCGTGCCCGCCGAGGGCGAGGTCCTCGTCGAGGTGGTGGCGAGCGCCGTCAACCGTGCCGATCTGCTCCAGCGCCAGGGCTTCTACGACCCGCCGCCGGGCACCTCTCCGTACCCCGGCCTGGAGTGCTCGGGGCGGATCGCCGCACTGGGGCCGGGGGTGTCCGGCTGGTCGGTCGGCCAGGAGGTGTGCGCGCTGCTCGTGGGCGGCGGTTACGCGGAGAAGGTCGTCGTCCCGGTCGGCCAGTTGCTGCCGGTACCGGAGGGCATGGACCTCGTGACGGCGGCGGCGCTGCCCGAGGTGACCTGCACGGTCTGGTCGAACGTCTTCATGGTCGCCCATCTGCGGCCCGGCGAGACGCTGTTGGTGCACGGCGGTGCGAGCGGCATCGGGACGATGGCGATCCAGCTCGCCAAGGCGGTCGGCGCGAAGGTCGCGGTCACCGCGGGCGGCCCGGAGAAGCTCGCGCGCTGCGCCGAACTGGGCGCGGACATCCTCATCGACTACCGCGAGCAGGACTTCGTCGAGGAACTCCGCAAGGCCACGGACGGCGCCGGTGCGGACGTGATCCTGGACATCGTCGGAGCGAAGTACCTGGAGCGCAATGTGCACGCGCTCGCGGTCAACGGCCGGCTCGCCGTCATCGGTCTGCAGGGCGGTGTGAAGGGCGAGTTGAACCTTGCCGCGCTGCTCTCCAAGCGGGCCGCGATCACGGCGACGACGCTGCGCGCCCGCCCGCTGCACGAGAAGGCGGCCATCGTCGCCGCGGTGCGCGAGCACGTCTGGCCGCTGATCGAATCGGGCACGGTGCGCGCGGTGGTCGACCGTACGGTGGAGATGCCCGACGCCGCCGAGGCGCACCGGGCCCTGGACTCCGGCACCCACGTCGGCAAGGTCCTGCTCCTCGCGCCCGGCGCGGCCTGAGGGTACGCGCAACCCGCCTCAGGACATGCGGCCGCCTGAGTACGTGTGAGGGCACGCGCAACCGTCCTGAGCACGCGTGAAGGCACGCGCAGCCGCCTGAGCACGCCCGAGGGCCCGGCACACCCCAGGTGTGCCGGGCCCTCGCGTACGGATGTCCCCGAAGCCCTACAGGTACGGCCCCGAGCGGACCGCGTGACCGCGGCCGTGGTCGTCGTCGTCGACCGGCGCGCCCGGAGGCAGCGCGCGGCGCATCTGCTCCAACTGGGCCCGGGCGGCCATCTGCTGGGCGAACAGCGCCGTCTGGATCCCGTGGAAGAGGCCTTCGAGCCAGCCCACCAACTGGGCCTGCGCGATCCGCAGTTCCGCCTCGGAGGGGATCGCCTCGTCGGTGAACGGCAGGGAGAGCCGCTCCAGTTCCTCGACCAGTTCGGGCGCGAGCCCGTCCTCCAGCTCCTTCACGGAGCTCGCGTGGATGTCCTTGAGCCTGACCCGGCTCGCCTCGTCGAGGGGAGCCGCACGTACTTCCTCCAGGAGCTGCTTGATCATGCTGCCGATACGCATGACCTTCGCAGGCTGCTCGACCATTTCCGTCACCGGGACCTCGCGGGATTCGTCGTCACCCTGAGCGCCGCCGAGTGCCATCCCGTCCTGTCCCACGATGAGGACCTGGGGAGTCTCCTGCGACCGTTCATTCCTCGGCATCTCCATGCCGCCATTCTCTCGCACACGTGCCTCATCACACGGTGTGCCCCTGGAGAAGGGTGATCCACCCTTCTCCAGGGGCACAGGAAGGCAACGACCGGTCAGGCGGCTTCGCGGCGGGCCAGGGCCCCGCGCGAGCGGGTCACCAGGGCCGCGAGGAGCGCGGCGCCCAGCGGTACGAGGACCAGCATCGCGCCGAGGGTCTCCCAGGGGACGACGATCGGGACGTACGGAGCTTCCTGCGCACCGCCCCAGCCCTGGTCGAGGGACTCCTGGTAGAAGCGCAGCTCCTGGCGTTCCTCGGTGAGCCGCAGCCCCACGGCCGGGAGTACACCGGCCGCCGAGCCCAGGATCACGCCCATCGCGGCGACCACCCCGCACTGGAATCCGCTGAGGGTGCGGCGCACCCGCGGGGGCGCACCGACGGCGGACAGCGTCTTCAGATCGGCCTCCGCGTCGGCCTGGGCGAGTCCGGTGGCGATGCCGGCGGCGCCGATGGTGACGAGGCCGGCGAAGACGGTCAGCGCGAGCAGCACGATGCTGGTGTCGCTGACGAATCCTTCCTCCACGTGCAGCGCGACATCGCTGCCGATCTTGGCGATCTCTCCGTCGAGCTTCTGCCGCTGCTCGCCGCTGGGCATCGCGTCGGTGGTGAAGAACGAGCCGAACGGCACCGCGGAGAGGCCTGCGGCCTTGGCGGCGTCGGGGCTGATGAGCGCCCGTATGCCGTAGGACTTCTGCCCGGTCAGCAGGTGGGCCGGGAGGTGCTTGACCTCGCCGGGGACCGGCTTGCGCTCCTGGTCGGCCAGGTTCGCCTTCTTGTTGTCGGCGATCAGCTTGACGGCGATCTTGCCCGTCGTGTCGATGGGTGCCTTGGCGAACGAGAGGACCTTCCCCTCGGCGAGGGCCTTCTGCGCGCCCGCGTCCGTGATGCCGAGGACCTTCAGGACCGAGGCGTCACCGACGATCAGGCCTCCGTCGACATAGGCACCGCCGGGCAGGTCACCGCCGCTGTTCTCGGTGCAGCGCCAGTCCTCGGCGAGCTTGCGGCGCTGCTCCTTGGTGAACTTCTCGGAGGGGTCCGAGCCGTCCTCGGTGGACATCCACAGGGGGCACTCGTTGGCCTTCGGGATGATCATCTCGAAGCGACCGCAGCCCGGGTTCTCGCTGTAGGGGGAGCAGTTCGTCTTGCCGACCACGATCCGCTGGAGGTCCGCGCGGGTGTCGACGGGCAGCAGCCGCTGCACGGCGTCCCGAACGGCGGGGACGTCCCGGCCGCCTTCCTCCGTGACCAGCACGGAGACCGCGCTGTGCGGCAGCTTCGCCTCGTAGCCTGCCTCGTCCTGCGCCTCGCGGCTGGCCGCGTAGGTGGAGACGGCGACCGTTCCGGCGACGGCCGCGAGCACGGCGGCGACGGCGGGAGCCGTACGGCCCCGGTTGCGCACCGCGTCCCGCAGGGCGAGGCGCGGCGAGAGCGGCAGCCAGCGGCCGGTGCGGCCGAAGAGGCCCACCAGGGCCGGGGTCATGGCGACCACGCCCAGCTCGGCGAGGGCGCTGCCGCCCGCGACGATGATGAACTCGTCGGAGATCACCGAGCCGTACAGGGCGATCGCGCCGCCCAGGAGCAGGGCGACCAGGCCGATGACCGGCAGGACGCGGCTGCCGCGGCGGACACCCCGACGGCCGGTGAGCGCGGCGAGAACGGTCTGCCGGGACGCGGTGACGGCCGGGACGATCGCGGCCAGCAGACCGGTCAGCACGGCGATGAGCGCGATACCGAGCAGCTCCAGCGGACGGATGTCGAAGGCACCGAACCGCTGGCCCATCGCCTGTTCGAGGACCGGCTGCAGCGCGAACGTCAGGACGAGACCGAGGCCGGTACCGATGACGGCCGCCGCGACGCCGATGACGAGGCCGCCGCTGAGCACGATGGCGCGGATGTGGTGACGGTCGCCGCCGTTGGCACCGACGAGCCCGAGCTGACGGCGCGAGCGGCGGGCGCCCACGGCGAACGCGGGACCGGCCAGCAGGCAGATCTCCAGCATGGCGAGGCCGACGACCGTGCCCGCGGCGGCGAGTTCGGCGGCCTGGGCGGCCGCGCTGTCCTCGAAGGTGCCCCAGCCCTCCTTCTGGAAGAGCGGGACATCGTCCGTGGCGGGCGGGTCCAGGAGCACCGCGCGCGAGACGACCGTGACGCCCTTGGTGTTGACCTGCTGCACGGTGTTCCACGTGAAACCACCGGGAGCCTTCACCAGGTACGTGACGGACGCCTGGCCGGCGTCCATCCCGCTCGCCGTGGCGACCTTGGCGTACCCGTCGAGGAACGCGCCCGGCAGGGCGTTGACCTGGTCGGCCTTCAGGTCGTTGGGGAGCTCGTACGAGCCGACGATCCGGAAGGTACGGCTGTCACCGCGCGCCGAGAGCGTGGAGCCGATGCTCAGCCCGCTCGTCTCCAGGAAGTGCGTGGTCGCGGCGACCTCGTCCGCCTTCTCCGGGAAGCGGCCTTCCTGGAGGGCCATGATGCCCCGGGCTATCGGATCGTCGGCCTTCAGCTCGCGGACCTCGGTCTGGAGCAGTCCGTGGGCCGTGGTCAGCTTGGCGCTGCCGCTGCTGTCGGTGATGACCGCGGAGCCGGCCGGGAAGGTCTTGGTGACGTCGGTCGGACCGCTCGGCCAGGGCTCGTCCTTGTAGTCCTTGACCGGCACGGACGTGTTGCCCTCGGGGTCCTGGTAGACCGGCACCCCGCTGACGTGGGCGTCGGAGAACCGCGCGTCGGCGGCGCCGATGTCCCGGCTCAGACGCTCCTCGGGGGAGAGTTCCGAGCTGCGCAGGGTCAGGTCCGCGGCGCTGACGCCGAGGATGGGCAGGGCGATCATCGCCAGGACGAGGAAGCTGCGTCCCTTGGAGCGCCAGGCGTCACGGCGCGCGATGCGGATCGCGGCGCGCCAGGAGTGGAGCCACTTGTTCACCGCTCGGCCGCCTGGCCCGAGAGGAGCGAGTCGGCGTCGGTGCGCACGGTCTGGTCGACGACGGCGCCGTCCCGCAGGAAGACGACCCGGTCGGCCCAGGCGGCGAACCGCGGCTCGTGGGTGACGAGCACGCCCGCCGCCCCGGCGTCGCAGCGTGCGCGCAGCAGGGCGAGGACGGACTCGCCGGTCTCGGAGTCCAGGGCGCCCGTCGGCTCGTCCGCGAGGACCAGGCGCCGGTCGCCGACCAGGGCGCGGGCGATGGCCACGCGCTGCTGCTGGCCGCCGGACATCTCGTCGGGGAAGCGGTCGGCGAGGTGGCCGAGGTCCATCTCCTCCAGCGCCGCCAGGGCCTCGACGCGGGCCTTTCGGGCGGCGACGCCGTCCAGTTCGCGGGGCAGGGCGACGTTCTCGGCGGCGGTGAGCGCCGGTATCAGGTTGTAGTCCTGGAACACGTAGCCGATGCTGCGGCGGCGCAGGGCCGCGAGGGTCTTGCGGTCGGCGTTGGTGATGTCGGTGTTCTCGACGATCACCCGGCCGGAGGTGGGGTTGTCGAGGCCGCCCGCGATGGTGAGCAGGGTGGACTTGCCGGAGCCGGACGGGCCCATGACGGCGACGAGTTCACCGGGGTGGACGGCCAGGTCGATGCCGCGCAGGGCGTGCACCTCGGTGGCGCCGGAGCCGTGGACGCGGGTCAGGTTCTGGAGTTGCAGCACGGGCTGCGCTGTGGACATGGAGGGGTCCCCCTTGGGCGTACGGACACGATGCGCGTGCGCGTACGGAGCGGATGGAGCGGATGGAGAGGTGGTGGCGCCGGATCGTGCGGTACGGCGCCGGATCGTGCGGGTGGTGCGAGACCGGGGCCGGTGGGCCGCGGGGTCAGCGCGTCCGCGCCGGGTGGTGCGTGTCGTCGGCGGCCGGCGAGGCCGCCCCGGGAGGCCGGGGGTCCCCCGCGCCGACGGCGGACGTCGAGAGCCGGATCAACCGGGCCTCGCAGTGGTCCAGCCAGCGGGCCTCGGCCTCGGTCTGGAAGATCAACTGCTCCAGGACGAGCAGCCAGGCCACGTCGTCGCGTTCCCGGGACTTCCCCGACTCCAGGGCGGTGAGCGCCTGCGCCTTGAGCCGGGTGTAGTCCTGCATCGCCTTCACGGTGTGCCGGCGCTGGGACTGGATGACGTTCCTGATGTCGACGCCGGGTGCTCCGACGGCCATGGCGAGCTTGATGGCGAGCTCGTCGCGGGCCGGGCTGGTGCGGTCCACGGGCTTCTCGAACCACTGCCGCAGCTCGTCCCGCCCGCCCTCGGTGATGGCGTAGAGCGCGTGACCGGCCTCGTCCGCACCGTCCTGGGCGACCATGCCGTCGCGTTCGAGACGGTTCAGGGTCGTGTAGACCTGGCCCACGTTGAGCGGCCAGGTGGAGCCCGTGCGGGACTCGAACTCCGTGCGGAGCTGCGAGCCGTAGCGAGGCCCGCGTTCGAGGAGGGCGAGAAGCCCGTGGCGGATCGACATACTCAGTATGTATACCGAGTATGTCGACGCGGACAAGCGACCTCAGACGGAGTCTGCGCGTCCGTCTCAAGGGGGACACGCGGGGTCTCGCGGGGGATCGGCCCCTCTCAGCGGCGCCGCATCCGCAGGCCGAGGAAGCCGATGCCGAGCCCCATCATCGCGAGCCCGGCGCCCAGCGTGACCACGGGAATCTGCCGGTCGGAGGCGGTGGGGGCGGGCTGGTCGCCGAGCCGGGGCGCCGCGGCGGGAGCGGTCGCGGGCGGCGCGTCGGAGGCGGAAGGGTCCGTCTCCGGTACCGGTTCGAGGGCCTCGTCCGCCTCGTCCGCCTCCTCGGGCGGCGCCTCCGCGGACTCCTCGTCTGTTGCGGACTTGGTACGAGACGGGTCGGCGGAAGGGTCGTTCGACGGGTCACCGGACGGTTCGGTGGGGTCATCGGCGGACTCGTCCGGGTCGCTCGGCCTCGGTTGCCCGGGGGGCCTGCCCGGACGCTCACGGCCCTCGCCGGCGGGGCGCCCGGCCAGTGAGCCGGACGGTGTGGGCCC
>NZ_JBEZNQ010000147.1:0-8988 GCF_040653315.1 Streptomyces sp. NPDC047981
GTGCCGCCCAGCGCGGCGGCCGCCGCCGCGCGCCCGAGGGCGGCGCGGGCGGTCACGGCGGCGGACCCGGTGGTGGCCGGCGCGGTGGCGGGGGCGGCGGACAGGGCGGTGGCCCGGGCCGCGGCCGCGGGGGTGGCCGTCCGCCGGGCAAGAAGCGCCTGATCGACTACCCGCGCCACAACAAGTACGGCTGGCGCCGCTGGGTCCCGTCCTGGAAGCTCGTCTCGGGGCTCTGCCTGGCGTTCCTGGGCCTGCTGATGGGCGCGGCGACGTTCGCGTACTCCCAGGTGGTCATTCCAAAGGTCGACGAGGCCGCCACGGCGCAGAACAACGTCTACCTCTGGTCCGACGGGTCCCAGATGGCTGCGACCGGTGGCGAGGTCAACCGGCAGATCGTGGGGATCGGCGAGATCCCCGAGGCGATGCAGAACGCGGTGATCTCGGCGGAGAACAAGACGTTCTACGCGGACAAGGGCATCGACCCGATGGGTATCGGGCGCGCTGTCTGGAACATGGCCAAGGGCGGCCAGACGCAGGGTGGCTCGACCATCACCCAGCAGTACGTGAAGAACAGCCTGCTCAACGACCAGTCGCAGACCTTGTCCCGCAAGGTCAAGGAGCTGTTCATCTCCATGAAGGTCGGCACGGAGATGGACAAGCCCGAGATCATGGAGGGCTACCTGAACACCGCGTACTACGGACGCGGTGCCTACGGTATCCAGGCCGCAGCCCGGACGTACTTCCAGAAGGACTCCAAGGCCCTGAACCCGAGCGAGTGCGCCTTCCTCGCCTCGCTGCTCAAGGGCGCGACCTACTACGACCCCGCCGGTTCCACCGAGATCGACCCCAAGGCGACGCCGAAGGCGAACCTCGAGCGGGCCACGGAGCGCTGGAACTGGATCCTCGAGGAGATGGTCAAGGACAACCGTCTCCCGGCGGCGGAGCGGGCCAAGTACCCGAACTTCCCCAAGGTGCTCCCGCCGAAGAAGAACGCCCAGCTGACCGGCCAGATCGGCTATCTGGTGAGCACGGCCAAGGCCAACTTCATCAACAACTACCCGGGGATGGACGAGAAGCAGCTCGCCCGTGGCGGGTTCACGATCAAGACGACCTTCGACAAGAAGAAGGTCAAGGCGCTCGAAGAGTCGATCAAGAAGATCTACGACGAGCACATCGACCCGAAGAAGCGCCCCAAGACCGACACGCACGTCCAGTTCGGCGGAGCCTCGGTCGACCCGAAGACCGGCGCGATCATCGCCATCTACGGCGGCACGGACGCCACCAAGCACTTCACCAACAACGCCGACCAGACCGGTGCGCAGGTCGGATCGACGTTCAAGCCGTTCGTGCTGGCCGCGGCCATGGAGTACGGCGTGCGGGACAAGAAGCTGGGCGTCGCCCAGGACGCGTCCACCCGCACGATCGTCGACCCGAACAAGAGCCGCTACTCCGGCAAGAACAAGCTGAAGATCAAGAACTACGACGGCACGATCTGGCACAACGAGAAGGGCGAGGAGTGGCTGCAGGTCAACGACGATGACGCTGACTACGGCCCGATGAGCCTGCGCGAGGCGATGATCCGCTCCGCCAACTCGCCGTACGTGCAGCTCGGCATGGACGTCGGTATCGACCAGGTCCGTGAGACGGCCGTCAAGGCCGGTCTGCGCGAGAGCTCGCTGGTCAAGGCCAACGTGCCGTCGTTCTCCCTCGGTATCTCCGACCCGAGCGCCATCCGTATGGCCGGGGCGTACGCGACCTTCGCCAACAACGGCGAGCGCAACGAGCCGTTCTCGGTGACGGAGGTCACGGAGAAGGGCAAGTCCATCTACAAGCACGAGGTGAAGGGCGAGCGTGCCTTCTCCTCGGCGATCGCCAGCAACGTGACCGACGTCCTGCGCGATGTCGTCGAGAACCCGAAGGGAACCGGCCGCAAGGCCGCCATCCCCGGCTGGGACGTGGCCGGCAAGACCGGTACCACCGACGGCAACAACTCCGCCTGGTTCGTGGGATACACGCCGACGCTGTCGACGGCCATCGACATGTACCGCTTCGACGACGACGAGACCAAGCAGGGCCGTAAGTTCGAGTCGATGTTCGGCACCGGCGCCCAGCCCAAGATCCACGGTTCGTCCTTCCCCTCGCAGATCTGGAAGGACTACATGACCGACGCGCTCGAGGGCATGGACAAGGAGTCCTTCCCGGAGCCCGAGGACCTCGACGCGGAGCCCGTCTTCGGCGGTGGCGCCGTCAGCCCGACCCCGACGCCGACCGAGACGCCGTCGCAGACGCCGTCGGCGACAGTGACCCCGTCGCAGACCCCGTCGCAGACGCCCAGCACCACGCCGGACCCGGGCAAGACCTGTGACGTGTGGGACTGGCCGTGCAACGACAACGGCGGGCAGAACGGCGGCAGCGACGGAGGCTCGACCGGGACCCCGACGGCGCCGACGACGCCGACGTCACCGACGCCGACGGACACCGCGACCGGCAGACCGAACGGCGGTGGGAACGGCTGGCTGGGCAGCGACTGACCCGGCCGGCCGGAAGCCTCCGGTCAAGGCCCTGAGGGCCGTCGTATCCGACCCGTACACACCCGTACGGCGCCGGGTACGGCGGCCCTCACCGTTTCTCGGGGACGTACGGCAGGATGTCCCCCATGCCGAGCCTCCACAAGACGAGTCCGCAGCAGGACCGGCCGCAGGACCCCGCGCTGGTGTGCCCCACCCGTCGTGACGAGGTCGCCGCGGCGGGCAGCGCGTTGATCGGCGGGCCCATCGGCCGTCGGGCCCTGCTCGGCGGCGGCGGGGTGCTCACCCCGGTGCGGGTGATCGCATTGGTGGCCATCGGGATGTTTGCGCTCGGCATGGTGCAGAAGATCCCGTGTTACGACTGGGCCTGGTTCCGGGGCACGACGTCCCAGTACACCCACGCCTGCTACTCCGACATCCCCCACCTCTTCGTCGGACGCGGGTTCTCCGAGGGTCTGGTGCCGTACTTCGACCGGCTCCGCGGCGACATAGAGTTCCTGGAGTACCCGGTCCTGACCGGGCTGTTCATGCAGGTCGCGGCCTGGCTCACGCCCGGTGGCGGCGACCTGGTGCACCGCGAGCAGGTCTACTGGATGGTCAACGCCGCCATGCTGATGGCCTGCGCGGCCGCCATGGCGGTCGCCGTGGCCCGTACGCACCGCCGCAGGCCCTGGGACGCGCTTCTGGTGGCCCTCGCCCCGGCGTTCGCGCTCACGGCCACCATCAACTGGGACCTGCTGGCCGTGGCGCTGACGTCCGTGGCTGTGCTGATGTGGTCGCGGCGCCGCCCGCTCGCCTTCGGTGCACTGCTGGGGCTCGCGATCGCCGCGAAGTTCTATCCGTTCCTGATCCTGTGGCCGGTGTTCCTGCTGTGCTGGCGCGCGGGGCGGTGGCGGGAGTTCGGTACGGCGCTGGCGGGCACGGCCGGCGCGTGGCTCGCGGTGAACCTGCCGGTGATGCTGCTCGCGCCCGAGGGGTGGAAGCAGTTCTACACGTTCAACGAGGAACGGAACGTCGACTTCGGCTCGCTCTGGCTGCTGATCAGCCAGCGCTCCGGTGAGCAGATCACCCCGGGCAGCGCCAACACGTACACGATGGTGCTGATGGTGCTCGCCGGCGTGGGCCTCGCCGTCCTGGCGCTCACCGCGCCCCGCAGGCCCCGGTTCGTGCAGCTGGCGTTCCTGATCGTGGCCGCGTTCGTGCTGACCAACAAGGTGTACTCGCCGCAGTACGTGCTGTGGCTCATCCCGCTCGCCGCGCTCGCCCGGCCGCGCTGGCGGGACTTCCTGATCTGGCAGGCGTGCGAGGTCATGTACTTCCTCGGCATCTGGATGTACCTGGCCTTCACGACCAGCGGCAACAAGCAGGGGCTGCCGACGGACGGCTACCACTTCGTGATCGTCCTGCACCTGCTCGGCACGCTGTACCTGTGCGTCATGGTCGTGCGCGACATCCTGGCGCCCGAACGGGACGTGGTCCGGCAGGACGGCTCGGACGACCCCTCAGGGGGCGTCCTGGACGGCGCCGAGGACGCCTTCGTACGCGGCAGGGCGGCCCACCCCGCCCGGCACGCGGCCGCCCCGGCGGTGGAGGGGCCGCGGGTGGAGTGGGGCGTCCCCCGGGATCCCTGGGCCGAGCGCTAGCGCCGAGCCCTAGCGCTCGACGATCCGGTCGAACTGCGTGGTGGTGTGCCGCAGATGGGCCACCAGCTCGTCGCCGACCTTCGGCTCCTGGGCGTCGGACGGCACGAACAGGATCGACACCTGCATGTGCGGGGGCTCGGCGAACCAGCGCTGCTTGCCGGCCCACACGAACGGCGAAAGGTTCCGGTTCACGGTCGCCAGACCGGCGCGGGCCACGCCCTTGGCGCGCGGCATCACGCCGTGCATCGCCTTGGGGGCCTCCAGGCCGACTCCGTGCGACGTACCGCCCGCGACGACCACCAGCCAGCCGTCGGAGGCCGCCTTCTGCTGGCGGTAGCCGAAGCGGTCGCCCTTGGCGACGCGGGTGACGTCCAGGACGGAGCCCCGGTACTCGGTGGCCTCGTGGTCGCCCAGCCAGAGCCGGGTGCCGATCCGGGCGCGGAACCGGGTCTGCGGGAACTGCTGCTGGAGCCTGGCCTGCTCCTCCGCCCGCAGGTGGCTGACGAACATGGTGTGCAGCGGCAGCCGGGCGGCCCGCAGCCGGTCCATCCAGCCGATGACCTCCTCGACCGCGTCGGTGCCGTCCGTGCGGTCCAGGGGCAGGTGGAGGGCGAAGCCCTCGAGACGGACGTCCTCGATGGCCGCGTGCAGCCGTCCCAGGTCCTCTTCGAGGATGCCGTGGCGCTTCATCGAACTCATGCACTCGATGACGACGCGGGCGCCCACGAGGGCGTGCACGCCGTCCACGGACGACACGGAGCGGATCACCCGGTCCGGCAGCGGCACCGGCTCCTCGCCCCGCCGGAACGGGGTGAGGACGAGCAGGTCGCCGCCGAACCAGTCCTTGATCTTCGCGGCCTCGTACGTGGTGCCCACGGCCAGCATGTCCGAGCCGAAGCGGGCGGCCTCGTCGGCCAGCCGCTCGTGGCCGAAGCCGTAGCCGTTGCCCTTGCAGACCGGGATCAGACCGGGGAACTGGTCGATCACGGACTTCTGGTGCGCTCGCCAACGAGCGGTGTCGACGTAGAGGGAGAGCGCCATGGCCGGCCCGGAACCTTTCTGGTGGCTGCGGTGTATCAAAGGTATGTACGAGACCTACGAGATTACGTACGAGGTTACGGGCGCGACGCCCGGGCCGTCAGCGGCGCGACATGTAGATGTCGAGCGCCTTGTGCAGGAGCTTGTTGAGCGGGAAGTCCCATTCGCCGACGTACTCCACGGCCTCGCCGCCCGTGCCGACCTTGAACTGGATGAGGCCGAAGAGGTGGTCGGTCTCGTCCAGGGAGTCGGAGATGCCGCGGAGGTCGTAGACGGTCGCGCCCATCGCGTAGGCGTCGCGCAGCATCCGCCACTGCATCGCGTTCGAGGGCCGGACCTCGCGGCCGATGTTGTCGGAGGCTCCGTACGAGTACCAGACGTGCCCGCCGACGACGAGCATGGTCGCGGCGGAGAGGTTCACGCCGTTGTGGCGGGCGAAGTACAGCCGCATGCGGTTGGGGTCCTCGTTGTTGAGGACGGTCCACATGCGCTGGAAGTACGAGAGCGGGCGCGGGCGGAAGTGGTCGCGGACGGCCGTGATCTCGTACAGCCGCTGCCACTCGGCGAGGTCCTCGTAGCCGCCCTGGACGACCTCGACACCGGCCTTGTCAGCCTTCTTGATGTTGCGGCGCCACAGCTGGTTGAAGCCCTTGAGGACATCGTCGAGCGAACGGTTCGCCAGCGGCACCTGGAAGACGTACCGCGGCTGGACGTCGCCGAAGCCGGCGCCGCCGTCCTCGGCCTGCTGCCAGCCCATCTTCCGCAGCCGGTCGGCGACCTCGAAGGCACGCGGCTCGATGTGGGTGGCCTCGACATCCTTGAGACGCTTCACATCCGGGTCCTGGATACCGGACTTGATGGCGGCCGAGTCCCAGCGCCGGATGACGACCGGCGGGCCCATCTTCACGGAGAAGGCGCCCTGGTGCTTGAGATGCGCGAGCATCGGCTGCAGCCAGTCGTCGAGGTTCGGGGCGTACCAGTTGATGACCGGGCCCTCGGGCAGATAGGCGAGGTAGCGCTTGATCTTCGGCAGCTGGCGGTAGAGGACGAGGCCGGCACCGACGAGTTCGCCGGACTTGTCGAACCAACCCAGGTTCTCCGAGCGCCACTCGGTCTTCACATCAGCCCACGCCGGGACCTGGCAGTGGCTCGCCGCGGGCTGGCTCTGGATGAATGCCAGATGCTGCTCACGGCTGATGGTCCTCAGGGTCAGGCTCATGCGGGGCGCTCCTCGGCAGGTGTGTCCCCATCGGTCAGGGGCTCCGGCTCTCGCGCCGAAGCCTACTGTGACCGGGGAGCGCCCCGATGGGACGTGTGTCCCTCGGACCGGCGAGCGACCCGAACGCCTCAGACGAGCCCGCCGTGGAACATGCCGAGGTAGAAGCCCACGGCCGAGGCGCCGAGCCCGACGATCAGTGCGAAGCGCTCCCTGGTCGTCGCGGAGATGAACTGGCCGAAGGCACCCGTCAGGATCCCGATCAGCCCTGCCCACGAACTCAGCACGTGCAGGTGGTGGAACATCGCGGTGATGAAGGCCACCGCGCCGAGCACGAGCGTCACGGCGACCAGGGAGTCCTGGAGGACGTGAGGCTTGCCGTCGGTGGCGAGGAGGGAGTGTCCGGGGTCGGGTTGCATTGCCTGTGCCATGGGGCACCTCCTGGCGTGCCTGCCGGACGGCGGCGCATCGTAGCGCCGCCGACATCCGTTGTGTACAGATTGCGTCCCCTCACCAGTGGATTTCAACCGGAAGCGGGTGTGCGGGTACTCTGTACGGTCTGCACCGGTGTCTGCCCAGGTCCCTCCAGGGCCCCGACGCTCCCCTCGCTCGTCGAGGGTGGTTGTCAGTGGTGGCCGATACCGTTGCTTACGCATCACGACCCTCCTGCCACGGAACGACCGTGGCCGCTGAGTCCAAAGGAGGTGGGTTCCACATGCGTCACTACGAGGTGATGGTCATCCTCGACCCCGATCTCGAGGAGCGCGCTGTCTCCCCGCTGATCGAGAACTTCCTCTCCGTCGTCCGTGAGGGCAACGGAAAGGTCGAGAAGGTCGACACCTGGGGCCGTCGTCGTCTCGCCTACGAGATCAAGAAGAAGCCCGAGGGCATCTACTCGGTCATCGACCTGCAGGCCGAGCCTGCGGTCGTCAAGGAGCTCGACCGACAGATGAACCTGAACGAGTCGGTCCTCCGGACCAAGGTCCTCCGTCCCGAGACCCACTGAGCTTCTAGCTCAGAAGTCATCGGGTTCGAGTAGCAGCAAGCAGCCAGAAGCAATCCCGCCGAGAGGTTCATCCAATGGCAGGCGAGACCGTCATCACGGTCGTCGGCAATCTTGTCGACGACCCCGAGCTGCGCTTCACCCCGTCCGGTGCGGCGGTCGCGAAGTTCCGTATCGCGTCCACCCCCCGCACCTTCGACCGGCAGACCAACGAGTGGAAGGACGGCGAGAGCCTGTTCCTGACCTGCTCGGTCTGGCGTCAGGCGGCGGAGAACGTCGCTGAGTCCCTTCAGCGCGGCATGCGTGTCGTCGTGCAGGGGCGTCTGAAGCAGCGGTCCTATGAGGACCGCGAGGGCGTCAAGCGCACGGTCTACGAGCTGGACGTCGAGGAAGTCGGCCCCAGCCTCAAGAACGCCACGGCCAAGGTCACCAAGACCACTGGTCGCGGTGGCCAGGGTGGCTACGGCGGCGGTCAGCAGCAGGGCGGCGGCGGTAGCTGGGGTGGAAACTCCGGCGGTGGCCAGCAGGGTGGCGGCGGTGCTCCCGCCGACGACCCGTGGGCGACCAGCGCGCCGGCCGGTGGCGGCCAGCAGCAGGGCGGCGGAGGCGGCTGGGGTGGAAACTCCAGCGGCGGCGGCTACTCGGACGAGCCCCCCTTCTAGGGCACTCCCCTCGAAGGCAGCTCGTACCCAAACTTCTTGATCACACAGGAGAAACACCATGGCGAAGCCGCCTGTGCGCAAGCCTAAGAAGAAGGTCTGCGCGTTCTGCAAGGACAAGACCGCGTACGTGGACTACAAGGACACGAACATGCTGCGGAAGTTCATTTCCGACCGCGGCAAGATCCGTGCCCGCCGCGTGACCGGCAACTGCACGCAGCACCAGCGTGACGTCGCCACGGCCGTGAAGAACAGCCGTGAGATGGCGCTGCTGCCCTACACGTCCACCGCGCGATAAGGGAAGGGTGACCGAAAAATGAAGATCATCCTGACCCACGAGGTCTCTGGCCTCGGTGCCGCTGGCGATGTCGTCGACGTCAAGGACGGCTACGCTCGCAACTACCTGGTTCCGCGTGGTTTCGCGATCCGCTGGACCAAGGGTGGCGAGAAGGACGTGGCGCAGATCCGCCGCGCCCGCAAGATCCACGAGATCGCGACCATCGAGCAGGCCAACGAGATCAAGGCCCAGCTCGAGGGCGTGAAGGTGCGTCTGGCTGTTCGCTCCGGCGACGCCGGCCGTCTCTTCGGCTCCGTGACCCCGGCCGACATCGCCACGGCGATCAAGTCCGCGGGTGGCCCCGACGTCGACAAGCGTCGCGTCGAGCTCGGTTCGCCGATCAAGACCCTGGGCTCGCACCAGGTGTCCGTGCGTCTGCACGCGGATGTTGCCGCGAAGCTCGGCGTCGAGATCGTCGCCGCGTAACGCTGCAGTCTCAGCAGTACGGAAGGGGCGCCCCCCCCGGGGGGGGGGGGGCCCCCCCGTAAAGGTGAAAAAAAAACCCGAGGGGGCCGGGGACAAACCCCCCCCCGACCGCCCGCCGCCCCCAAACCGAAGCAAACG
>NZ_JBEZNQ010000148.1:0-8856 GCF_040653315.1 Streptomyces sp. NPDC047981
AGGTGGTCAGCCACTTCAACAAGGCGACGAAGGGCCGCATCGTCCGCAGCCTCCTGGAGGGAGCGGCGGCGGCCGGAGCCGGAGCGGCGGCCGGGGCGGCACCAGCGGCACCGATGACGGCCAGCTTGGCGCCGACCTCGGCGGTCTCGTCCTCGGCGACGACGATCTCCAGGAGGACACCGGAGGCCGGGGCCGGGATCTCGGTGTCGACCTTGTCCGTGGAGACCTCGAGCAGCGGCTCGTCGGCCTCGACGGTCTCGCCGACCGACTTCAGCCAGCGGGTCACGGTGCCCTCGGTGACGGACTCGCCGAGCGCCGGGAGGACGACGTCCGTGCCGGTCGCGCCACCGGTCGGAGCGGCGGCGGGAGCCTCGGCCGCGGGGGCCGGAGCGGCCGGAGCCTCGGCCACGGGGGCCGGAGCCGGGGCGGCGGGGGCCTCGGCGGCGGCCGGGGCCGGAGCGGCGGCCGGCGCACCGGTGCCGTCGTCGATGATGGCGAGCTCGGCGCCGACCTCGACGGTCTCGTCCTCGGCGACCTTGATGGAGGCCAGGATGCCCGACGCGGGGGCCGGGATCTCGGTGTCGACCTTGTCGGTCGAGACCTCGAGCAGCGGCTCGTCGGCCTCGACACGCTCACCCTCGGCCTTGAGCCAGCGGGTGACGGTGCCCTCGGTGACGCTCTCGCCGAGCGCCGGCAGGGTTACGGAAACCGACATGGTTTCAGTTGCTCCTAACGAATTGCGGAAAGTGGTCGTCGCGCCCGTGATGACGTGAGCGTCAGTCGTGGGAGTGCAGAGGCTTGCCGGCCAGCGCCAGGTGCGCCTCGCCGAGAGCCTCGTTCTGCGTCGGGTGGGCGTGGATGAGCTGCGCGACCTCGGCCGGCAGCGCCTCCCAGTTGTAGATCAGCTGCGCTTCGCCGACCTGCTCGCCCATGCGGTCACCGACCATGTGGACGCCGACCACGGCACCGTCCTTGACCTGGACGAGCTTGATCTCGCCCGCGGTCTTCAGGATCTTGCTCTTGCCGTTGCCCGCCAGGTTGTACTTGAGGGCGACGACCTTGTCCGCGCCGTAGATCTCCTTGGCCTTGGCCTCGGTGATGCCGACGGAGGCGACCTCGGGGTGGCAGTACGTCACCCGGGGCACACCGTCGTAGTCGATCGGAACGGTCTTCAGACCGGCCAGCCGCTCCGCGACGAGGATGCCCTCGGCGAATCCGACGTGGGCGAGCTGGAGCGTCGGGACGAGGTCGCCGACCGCCGAGATCGTCGGCACGTTCGTCCGCATGTACTCGTCGACGAGGACGTAGCCGCGGTCCATCGCGACGCCCTGCTCCTCGTAGCCGAGACCGGCCGAGACCGGGCCGCGGCCGATGGCGACCAGCAGGACCTCGGCCTCGAAGGTCTTGCCGTCGGCCAGGGTGACCTTGACACCGTTCTCGGTGTACTCGGCGGACTGGAAGAAGGTGCCGAGGTTGAACTTGATGCCGCGCTTGCGGAACGCGCGCTCAAGAAGCTTGGAGCTGTTCTCGTCCTCGACCGGGACCAGGTGCTTCAGGCCCTCGATGACCGTTACGTCGGTGCCGAAGGACTTCCACGCGGAGGCGAACTCGACGCCGATGACACCGCCGCCGAGGATGATCGCCGACTCCGGGACGCGGTCCAGGGTCAGGGCGTGGTCGGAGGAGATGATCCGGTTGCCGTCGATCTCCAGACCCGGCAGGGACTTCGGCACGGAACCCGTGGCGAGGAGGACGTGACGGCCCTCGACGCGACGGCCGTCCACGTCGACGGAGGTCGGGGACGAGAGCCGGCCGTGGCCCTCGATGTACGTCACCTTGCGGGAGGCGACGAGACCCTGCAGGCCCTTGTACAGGCCCGAGATCACGTCGTCCTTGTACTTGTGCACGGCCTTGATGTCGATGCCCTCGAAGGAGGCCTTGACACCGAACTGCTCCGCCTCGCGCGCCTGGTCGGCGACCTCGCCGGCGTGGAGCAGGGCCTTCGTGGGGATGCAGCCGTTGTGCAGGCAGGTGCCGCCGAGCTTGTTCTTCTCGATCAGTGCGACGTCCAGGCCCAGCTGCGCTCCGCGCAGCGCCGCGGCGTAACCGCCGCTACCGCCGCCGAGGATCACTAGGTCGAAAACGGTGCTGGCGTCGTTCGCCACGTCACGTCCTCCATGCATGTGCGCTCGTCGCCGGTCGTCTGTGACCGGGCGGCGGCTGGTGTCCGGCCGCTTTTCTGTCGGCCCTGTGGTGGGGGCCCTGTCCTGCCGAGAACCCATCTTCGCACTTGTTGCCGGGCGGCGGGACGCGGGGCCGGTGTGTGAGACCGGCCGATCGCCCGTACGGACAGGTAACCGGCACGTACGAACGTACGGATTTCGTTGTGGGTGAACACGCGCGCGGCCCCGGGACGGGTCCAGGGGCCGCGCGGGCGTTTCACCGGCAGGTCAGAGCTCGCCGTCGGCGGTCTTCTCCGCGAGCTTCACCAGCGTGCGGACCGAGGAGCCGGTGCCGCCCTTGGGGGTGTAGCCGTACGGGGCGCCCTCGTGGAAGGCCGGGCCCGCGATGTCGAGGTGGGCCCAGGTGATGCCCTCGCCGACGAACTCCTGCAGGAAGAGACCGGCGACCAGGCCGCCGCCCATCCGCTCGCCCATGTTGGCGATGTCGGCGGTGGGGGAGTCCATGCCCTTGCGCAGGTCGGCCGGGAGCGGCATCGGCCAGGACTGCTCGCCGACCTCCTCGGCGGTCTCGTGGATCGCCGTGCGGTAGTCGTCGTCGTTGGCCATGATGCCGAAGGTGCGGTTGCCCAGGGCCAGCACCATCGCGCCGGTCAGGGTCGCCACGTCGACGATCGCGTCCGGGTTCTCCTCCGAGGCCCGGGTCAGCGCGTCGGCCAGGACCAGCCGGCCCTCGGCGTCGGTGTTGAGGACCTCGACGGTCTTGCCGCTGTACATCCGCAGCACGTCGCCGGGGCGGGTGGCCGAGCCCGACGGCATGTTCTCGGCGAGCGCCAGCCAGCCGGTGACGTTGACGGCGAGCCCGATCCGGGAAGCGGCGACGACGGCGGCGAACACGGCGGCCGCGCCGCTCATGTCGCACTTCATCGTCTCGTTGTGGCCGGCCGGCTTCAGGGAGATGCCGCCCGAGTCGTAGGTGATGCCCTTGCCGACCAGGGCGAGGGTCTTCTCCGCCTTCGGGTGCGTGTACGCGACCCGGACCAGGCGCGGGCCGCGGACGGCACCCTTGCCGACGCCCAGGATGCCGCCGTAGCCGCCCTTGTCGAGCGCCTTCTCGTCGAGCACCTGGACCTTGAGGCCGTGCTCCTTGCCCGCGGCGGTGACGATGGCGGCGAACGTCTCGGGGTAGAGGTCGTTCGGCGGCATGTTGATCAGGTCGCGGGCGCGGTTGATCTCCTCGGAGAGCGCCTGCGCGCGCTCGGCGGCGGCCTTGAAGGCCTTGTCGCGCGGCTTGCCGCCGAGCAGGGCCACCTCGGCCAGCGGCTTCTTGGCGTCCTTGCCGTTCTTGGACTCCTGGTACGCGGTGTAGGCGTACGCGCCGAGCAGCGCGCCCTCGGCGATCGCCTCGGCGTCCTCGGTGGAGGCGACGGGCAGCGCGAACGCGGCCTTCTTGGCCCCGTGCAGGGTGCGGGCGGCGGTACCGGCGGCGCGGCGGAGCGTCTCGGCGCGGTACGACTCGCCGTCCTCGGGCGCGGATCCGAGGCCGACGGCGAGCACGACGGGGGTCTTCAGACCGGCGGGGGAGGGCAGCTTGGTCGCCTCACCCTCGGCACCCGCAGCGCCCAGGGTCTCCAGGACGGCGGCCAGCTTGCCGTCGAACGCCTTGTCCACGGCCTCGGCGCCGGGGGCGACGACCAGGCCCTTGCCGGACTTGGCGACACCTACGACCAGGGCGTCGGCGCGCAGCGTCGCGGCGCCGGCTGTGCTGAGAGTGAGAGCAGTCACGGTGGTGAAATCTCGCTTCCATTGAGTTCTGTGGCGGTCGAGGGATGGGCCGACCATGCCCGCCGCATCGTATTTCGGCCCGGAGAGCGCCGAGAACGAGCCTACGCTCGCTCATCCTGTTCGCTCACGGCGGCGGTGATTCACTCATCCGTGGTGTCTCTTTCACGTTTACCGCACGAGGCCCGCGAGCTCCTCCACACTCGCCTCATTCGCGCAAGGGCGGCGCTCGCCCCTTTGCACCATCCGCATCATCTCCACAGGTCCTCCGCGTCCGGCGGGCCTGTCGAGGGGGGACACCACTCCGATGGACTCTGCCGGATCCCGCATGCCCAGAACTTCCCCCAAGGCCTCCGGCCTGGGGGGCGCCTCCAGGACCGCCGCGCTCGTGGCCGCCGCGCTCCTCGCCACCGTCGTCCCGTCGGCGGGAGCGAGCGCCGCCGCGCCGCCGGTCCCGCGGGTCGACCTCACCGTCCTCGTCGTCGACGACGGCGGCAGCGCCGTGCAGGCGATCATCGCCGAGCTGCGCTCCACCGGCGTCCCGTACCGCCGCGTCGATCTGGCCGATTCCGGTCGCCCGGTCATCGACGCGGCCTTCCTCAGCGACACCGTCTCCGGGCGCCCCCGGGCCAAGTACCAGGGCGTCGTGCTGCCCCACGAGGCGCCGTTCGGTCCCGGCTCCGCCGAGCAGGCCGCGCTCGCGGCGTACGAGACGAACTTCAAGATCCCGCAGGTCGACGCGTACACCTGGGCCCACCCCGGCGTCGGCCTCGACTACACCAGCGAGGGCGGGTACGCCGGCCCCCTCGACGGGGCCACCGCCGCCCTCACCCCGGCCGCCGAGGCCGGGCCCTTCCGCTACCTCGACGGGACCCTGACCTTCGAGGACAACGACCCCACGATCACCGAGAGCTACGGCTACGCGGGCCGCCCGCGCGAGGGCTTCACCAGCCTCCTCGACGTGCCCGTCTCCGGCGGCGGCCGGGCCAGCCTGATCGGCGAGTACGCCCACGACGGGCGCCGCGAACTGGTCGTCTCCTTCGCCTACAACCAGTACCAGCGGCAGTTCCGGGTCCTCGCGCGCGGCATCGTCGAGTGGCTCACCGAGGGCGTCCACCTCGGGCAGAGCCGGAACTACTTCTCCGTCCACGTCGACGACGTCTTCGCCCCCGACGCCCGCTGGGACACCGCGCGCAACTGCACCCCGGGCGACTTCGACTGCCCCGGCGGCGACGGCGAGGCCGGCGAGAACCCGATCCGGATGACGGTCGACGACGCCGTGTACGCCGCCGCCTGGCAGAAGTCCGCGGGCTTCACCCTCGACATGGTCTACAACGGCGGCCAGGGCGAGCAGTGGAAGACCGAGCACGGCGGCACCGACCCGGCCGCCGCCCGGCTGATCGCCGACCGCGCCCAGTACCGCTGGATCAACCACACCTACACGCACCCCTTCCTCGGCTGCGTCCAGGACAACTCCACCGTCCCCTGGCAGTGCGCGAAGACCTCCACCGGTGCCACCCGGTGGACGAGCCGCGCCACCATCGCCGCCCAGATCCGCGACAACCACAACTGGGCCGTCGCCAAGGGCATCTCCGTCGACCGCACCGAACTCGTCACCGGCGAGCACTCGGGCCTGAAGACCGCGCCGCAGCAGCCCGTCGACAACCCCAACCTGGCGGGCGCGCTCTCCGACACCGGCGTGAAGTGGATCGCCAGCGACAACTCCCGCGAGCCGCAGCAGCGCGTGGTCGGCCCCGCGAAGACCGTCCCGCGCCACCCGATGAACGTGTACTACAACGTGGGCACGGCCGCCGAGATGGCCGACGAGTACAACTGGGTCTACACCTCGCGGGCCGACGGCGGCAGCGGCATCTGCGAGTCCAACCCGGCCTCCACCTGCCTGCCCGCCCCGCTCGACCCCGCCACCGGCTACGCGACGCACATCGTCCCGCAGGAGGCCCGCATCGCCCTCTCGCACGTGGTGGCCAACGACCCGCGCCCGCACTACGTCCACCAGTCCAACCTCGCCGAGGAGCGCATCCTCTACCCGGTCCTCGACCGGATCCTCGCCGACTACCGGGGCCTGTACGCCGACAACACCCCGCTGGTGAACCCCCGTCAGCGCGACGTCGGCACCGAGCTGGACCGCCGCGCCGCCTGGGACAAGGCGCTCGCGGCCGGCCAGGTCACCGCGTACCGCATCGGCACCGCCGTCACCATCAAGGCGCCCTCCGGAGTGACCGCCCCGGTCACCGCCCCCGAAGGCACCCGCAAGCAACTCCTGCTCGGCACTGCGGTGTTCGGCACGGCCTACGCGGGGGCGCGCTCGGCCTGGACCGCCCCGGAGGCGCTCCAGTCCACGACCACGCTCAGGCTTCCGACCGCCTGATCGACGACCGTACGACCCGACCACCGTACGTTCTGGGGGGAACCGCACATGCCGAGCAGTGGCCGCCACGTCACCATGCTCACCGAAGGCACCTATCCGCACGTCCACGGGGGAGTCAGCACCTGGTGCGACCAGCTCGTCCGGGGGATGCCCGAGGTCGACTTCGAGATCCTCGCCCTCACCGGCAACGGCCGCGAACCCGTCACCTGGGAGCTGCCGTCGAACATCTCCCGGCACACCGCCTTCCCGCTCTGGGGCCCCGCCCCGGAGCGGGGGCGGGCCCTGCGGGGCCGTGAGCGGCGCCGTTTCACCGACACCTACGAGCGGTTCCTGCTCTCCATCCTCGACCCCGAGTCCGGCTGCGACTTCGGCGAGGGCCTCTACGCCCTCGCCGGGCTCGCCCGGCGCGGCGCGCTGACCGCCGCCCTGCGCTCGGAGCGCGTGCTGCGCTCCCTGATGTGGATCTGGACCATGCCGCATCTGCCGACGGCCGCCGCCCGGCCCACCGTCCACGACGCGCTCACCGCGACCGACCTGCTCGAACACGCGCTGCGGCCGCTCGCCGCCCGGATACCCGACGACTGCGTCGCGCACGCGGTCTCCAGCGGCCTCGCGACGCTGCCGGCGCTCGCCGCCCAGCACTTCGAAGGGGTGCCCTTCCTGCTCACCGAACACGGCATCTATCTGCGCGAGCGCTACCTCGGCTACCGCACCGAGGCCCAGCGCTGGCCCGTCAAGGCCCTGATGCTCGGCTTCTACCGCGAGCTCAACACCCTCGGCTACCGCAAGGCCGACCTCATCACCCCCTGCAACCAGTACAACCGGCGCTGGGAGGAGCGCGGCGGCGCCCCCGCCGCCCGGATCAGGACCGTCTACAACGGCGTCGACCCGCACGCGTTCCCCTACGCGGGTCCCGAGCCGGAGGTCCCCACCCTCAGCTGGTGCGGGCGCGTCGACCCGATCAAGGACCTGGAGACGCTGATCCGCGCGTACGCCATCTGCCGGGCCGAACTCCCGGAGCTGCGGCTGCGGTTGTTCGGCCCGGTCCCGGCGGGCAACGAGGACTACCGCACCCGCCTGGAGAAGCTCGCCGCCGAGCTGGGCGTGACCGACGGCATCACCTTCGAGGGCCGGGTCACCGACGTGGCCGGCGCCTACGCGGCGGGGAGCGTGGTGATGCTCTCCTCGATCAGCGAGGGCTTCCCGTTCTCCCTGATCGAGGCGATGTCCTGCGGCCGGGCCACGGTCTCCACCGACGTCGGCGGAGTGCGCGAGGCCGTCGGCGACACCGGACTCGTCGTCCCGCCCCGCGAGCCCGCCGTGATGGCGGCGGCCGTCACCGAACTGCTGCGGGACGACGCGCGCCGGGCCGAACTGGGGCGCAGGGCCCGCCAGCGGGTCGTCGACCGGTTCACCCTGCACCGCTCGGTGGACGGCTTCCGCCGGATCTACCGCGAACTGGCCGGCCTCCCTGCCGCTGTGCCCGCCGCGCCGGAACCGGAGGACTGGACGGTGCTCCTCACCGACCCCTGGCGCCCCGAACTCGTCGGCGGAGGCTCCCTGTCATGAGCGGCTCCCTCTGGCTGAAGAACGGCACGATGCGGGACACCCTGCCCGTGATCCCGCGCCAGCGGGTGTGCCCGGGACCCGCGGCCGGACCGTACGCCGCCGACCCGGTCGACGAACTCGCCGACCGGCTCGCCGCTCTCGCGGCCGTCGCGGTCCATCCGGACGAGATCGCCGCGATCCTGGAGTCCGACGGCATGACGGACGACCACATCCGGCTCACCTACGGCCGCGCCGACTCCTTCGCCCTCGCCGAGGACCTCTACGCGCGCGTGGAGCGGCAGCACCCCGAGCCGGAGGCCCCGGCCGCCGGGCCCTGGCACCACGGCCTGGCCGGCTGTCTGCTCCGGGGCCTCGTCTTCGCCCTGCCCGGCCTCGCGTACGTCCTGGGGGCCCCGCTCCTCGGCGGTGCCGGAACGGTTCCCCTGCTGGCCGGGGCGGTGGCCGGCTGGGTGTGGAACCAGGCCCTCTCCCACCGCGCCCACACCTGGCTCGGGCTCGGCGACCGGGGCGCCGCCGCCCGCAGCCTCCTCGTCGGCGCCCCGGCCGGCGCGCTCGCCGGCACGGCGGTCGCCCTCGCGGCCTCGGGCCCCGGCGAATGGCCGGTCGTCGTGTTCGCCGCGGGCCAGTCGCTCTACCTGGCGGCCGCGACCGTGCTCCTCGTCCTCGGCCGTGAACGCGCCCTGCTCTGCGCGCTCGTCCCGCTCGCCGGGGCGGTGCCCGCGTTCCGGTACGACGTGCCCGACGCGCTGAGGGCCGGGCTGCCGGCGCTCTCCCTGGCGGCGGCGATCGCCTTCGCGGCGACGGTGCTGCGCGGCGCGGGCGCGGGGTGGCCCACGACGGTGAAGTAGCCCAGCACCAGCAGGGCGCGTCCGATGAAGGCCCACCGGAAGTCGTGGTGGGACAGGGCGGACAGGAAGGCGGCGAGGCGCTCGCGCT
>NZ_JBEZNQ010000149.1:0-8154 GCF_040653315.1 Streptomyces sp. NPDC047981
AACGTCCTCTGGGCCCTCCTCCGCGACGGGCGGTGCTACGAGCTCACGCCGCCGAACACCCTCGCAGCTTGACAGACGACATTAGGAATCATTGAGCCGCAAGTCATGGCTACCGACTTGACTCTCACCACTATCTACCAGGCGCCTGCCTGATCTCCGGCGTCGGCGTCCCGTTCCGGCGCCCTTGGCGGGACGCGCCGGGCGCCGGGCTCGGACGGCTTGTTCATCAGCCGATGATGTCCAGGGTGACGCGGTGGTGGAGCTGTGCCGAGGTGATCGTCACGAACACCGTCTCGCCCTGGGAGCTGCGGGTGATGCCGACGATCCGGAAGCCGGGGGATCCGGCCGGGATGCCCAGGGCCGCGCAGACGGTCTCGTCCATCGGCTCGGCGGTGATGACGGACTCGGTGCGGGCGACGTCCCAGCCGAGCCAGTCCGCGACGCGCACGCCGGCCGGTGCCTTCGGTGACGTCTCCCCGGCGGGGGTGAGCATCGGCGGGGTGCCTTCGTACCCCTCGGGCACCTTGGCCGCGATCTCGTAGGGCATCACTGTCAGCTTGTGCTGCACCGGCACCCCGTCAACCGACCGGATGCGGGTGCGCTCGACGACGGTCGCGCCCTCCGTGATGCCCCACGCCGTCATCTGGGCCGGGGCGTCGAGCTGGCGTACCAGCGTCGTTTCCTCCGTCGCGGTCCCCGGGGCGGTGGGCTTCCACGCCTGGGTGACCGACAGGTCCGGGGGTGTGAAGGTGCCCAGGTGGGCGTCGGACTGCTTGGACGCTGCCACCCGGGTTCCGCTGCGGGCGTCGGTGCGGACCAGGCCGAGCGCGCCCAGTGCGGTGTAGGCGGCGGACGCCGTCTGTTGGCTCACTCCGTGTTCTGCCGCGAGGTCCCGTACGGTCGGGAGCTTGCTCCCGTGCGGGTACTCCCCTTCGATGATCTTCTGCCGTAGTTGCGCTGCGATCGTGCTGGCGTCCATGTGTGCCCTCCGACTCGGCGGCGTTCCCTGGCTCGCGCCCTGATCCTGTGTCAAGCCAGGACTTCAACTGTATTGACAGCGTGGGGTGCTGAGAACCGACCACTGCTGACAGGGCAGATGCGAACTGTGTTGACAGGGTATCGGGGCGTCCCTACTTTCAAGGAACAGCATCGCTCTTAAGGGCGACGCCGCCGGGCCGCCGGGTTCACCGCAGCCGGCCGACGGCGTCCCGGCCGGGGAAGGCGGGAAGCAGATGTGTCACCGTACGCGCGTCCATCAGCCAGCCCATGTCCCCGCTGCGCACCGCACGCCGCACCTCGCTGGCACCGCCTTCGGCTTCAAGGCCGGGCGGGGCCAGGGAGATCTTCCGGAAGAACTTCACCAGTGCGGGCAGCTTGCCGGGGTGGATGCCGCCCCGCTCGCGCAGCGCGTACAGCGGCAGGAACCACTCCTCGAACACCGCGCGCTGCGCGTCGCCCAGGCGGTGGACCTCGTAGAGCCGGCCGAGCAGCGGGTCGCCGTAGGGGACCTTGCCGTGGACGGCGTAGCCCAGCCGGATGTCTCTGTGGCTCCTGAACGGCAGGCCGTAGGCGGCGACGTGCGCGGCGGCGGTTTCGGTGGCCAGCATGAGGGCACGCTCGGCGCCCTGCTGCTGGGCGGCGGCCAGGACTGCGATGTGGAGAGCGGCACGGGGGTCGAGCACCATCCCCGGCAGTTCGAAGGGCGCCAGGCTGATCCCGTGTGCGCGGGTGCGGGAGAGGACGAGCTGGTCGGGGACGTTGCGGGCGATGTTTTCCAGGTGCGCCAGGCGCCGCCCGTGCACATCGTCCGGGCCCAGTACCGGGGCGCCGGCGGGTCGGCGGGCCGTCAGCTGGGGCACGCGCCTCTCCGTCAGTTCGGTGCTGCCGCACGCCTTGCACCCATGCGAGGCGATGCCCGCCATGTGAGCGCAGGACGAGCACACCACGGTGGCCGTCCTCTCCACGCTCAGGATGCCTGCCTCGAGCCGGTCGCGGATCATGTCGTGGGCGAGGCGGGTGACTTCCGGGTCCGCGTCGGTGAGCACTCCCGCGGCGGGCAGCAGGCCCTCGGGGTACTTCGCGCGGATGAGGTCCTGCTCGTGCTGGTTCCGGTCCGCGCCGGCGGCCGCGTCCGTTCGGTGGCGCAGGTCCCCTTCGAGGGTGACCGTGTTCCACAGGTGCGGCACCGCGGGCTCACCCAGGAGGGTGTTCAGGGCGGTGGCCGCGCGTATGCCCACGGCCTTGCCGGGCTTGTCGGCGAAGGTGAAGTCGCCGTTTTGGACGGGTCCGTTGAAGAAGGCGGTTCGCACGGTCTCTCCTTACGCGGAAGGCTCGATGACCTGCTGAAGCTCGTATGCGCCCGCGGCCGCCTGGTAGACGAGCACGGCGGCGTTGGGCAGCTTGCGGGCGCGCGATTCCTCGACGACCTCGGTCACCGGGCGCTGCTCCAGGACGGCGCGCAGGCCGAGGATCGCGGTGTGGTGGGTGAAGGCGACCACGTTGCGGCCGGCCTCGATGGCGCCGGAGGCGAGCAGTGCCAGGAAAGCGGTCACCCGCTCGTGGACTCCGACGGCCAGGGACTCGCCGCCCTCACCGGGCGGTGTCCACAGGTGCTTGCGGCTGCGGCGGTCGTCCGCCCCTTCGGGGAAGGTGTCGAACAGCTCCCGCATCGTCATGTAGGTGGCGTCACCGTAGTGCTGCTCGTTCAGCAGCCCCGTGACCTCCGCGGCGATCGCCGGCAGAGCGAGCTCGGCGGTGTCCCGGGCACGCCGGTACTGCGAGACGAACACCAGCGGCTCTTCCCCCACTACCTGAGGCAGGGTCTCGCTCAGCCACGCCGTCTGGTGAAAGCCCCGTGCCGTCAACCCGATGACATCCCGCGACAGGGCGTGCGCCGCTGCGCCCGCCCACGGCCGGGGGTCCTGGTAGAAGCCCTTGTACTTGTCGGCGTTCTCGACCGACTCCGCGTGCCGCACCACAGCCAGGATCATGCCGCCGAACGGTACGCCCCGATACCTCCCGAGAGAAGAGGAAATGCGATGGAAGATGAGTGGACGTTCGTCAAGAAGCGGACCGCGGCCGAAGGCGCCGTCTGGGTGAACCAGGACCGCTCCCGCTACCGGCGCACCGGGGGCCGGCAGCTGCAGAGCGAGGCGGTGTTCCAGCAGCGGATCGCCGCCCTGGGCTACCCCGTCCCCGCCGTCCTGGAGACCAGCTCCGTCGGCGAGGAGTTCTTCTTCGTGGAGCCCTCGCTCGGGCCGGAGTCGCTGCACGACGCGGCCTGGACGGCGGTCGGCGGCGCTTACGGTCCGATGCCCGACGAGGTGGTCGACGAGGCCGCGGCCGTCGGTGCCCGGCTGCTTACCGCCCAGGCCAAGCACGCCGAGCCGGCCACCCGCGACGCGCTGAACGCCTGGGTGAAGCAGGCCGGGTGGACGGTCAACGTCTTCGGCGAGAACCCCGACCTCGACACGCCTCGCACCCGCGTGGTGCTGGAGACCGTGCTGGACCGGCTCGCCCACACGCCGATGTGCTGGGCCCACTACGACTACGGCCTGCCCAACGCGTTCCCCACAGGGGTCATCGACTGGCAGCATCACGGTCTCGCCCCGGTCGGCTACGACACCTACCCGGCCCTTGAGGTGATCGCCTTCAAGGGCGGCACCAAGGGCTACTACGCCACCGCAGCCCAGCGCGAGCGGTACACGGCCGCGCTCGACGAAGCCGCCCTGCACGTCCTGGGGACCAGGCCGGGCCGGCACCTGGGCGAGTTCCTGCTCATCAAGGCGCTGTTCTTCCTCGCCCTCATGAAGCCGGCCGATCTCACGAACACCGACAAGGCCACCAAGTGGAACTACCGCCGCACCCTGTTCACGATGGGAGTCGAGCAGTATGAGCGCACCGGCCGTATCGACACCGCCGCCTTCCCCAGCCTCGACGCCTTCGCCGCTCAGCCTGAGCACTGCCGTACCGGCGGTGCGTGACCGGGATTACCTCCTCGACCGCCACGGCATCGTCTTCAAGGTCATCGGCGACGTCCACCCGCCCACCCACTACCTCGGGTACGTGAAGTACTACCCGGACGACAAGGGCGACCGGCAGTTATTCGGGCGCACCTACCGGCAGAACACGGTCGTCTCCAAGGCGTTCGGCATCCTCGCCGACCGGCCCGAGTGCTACCTCTACTCCGACACGATCGGCTGCGTCATCACCGGCGTGCCCCGCCAGGACGTCACCCGGCACTACTCCTGCCGCCACGCCCTGGCCGTCCTGCACCAGGCGCCCGAGCTCCTCGGCGACACCGCCGTCGCCCGGGACCTGAAGGCCGTCATCGACCGCGTCGTCGACCTCGGCGCCACGGACCTGCTCGGCGTGACCGGCTCGTTCCTCGTCGGCTGCTTCAACGCGCACTCCGACATCGACCTCGTCTGCTACGGCCCCCGCGGCTACGAAGCCGCCCGCGCACTCTTCTCCGCCCGCGACCTCATCCGCCCGTACGAGGGCGACGCGCTGGCCCGGCTCTACCTGCGCCGCGCCAAGTACATGACGGGCAGCTCCTTCGACGTCCTCATGCGGCAGGAGACCCGCAAGCTCCAGGGCCTCACGGCCGGGGCCGACGCACACATCAACTGCGAACCCCTTCGCGACGACGGCGACACCACGTTCACCGACGTCACCACCAAGGAGGTCGGCGCGATCAGCGTCGTCGCCACCATCACCGACGACGTCCAGGGCCTCGCCACGCCGGCGCTGTACGGCATCGGCGTGGACACCGTCATCCACTCCACCGTCGACGACCCAGAGGTCTTCGCCCGCCGCATCACCCACATGCGCTCCTACCTGGGCGCGTACACCGGGGCGTTCCGCACCGGCGACACCGTCTACCTGTCGGGCCGGCTCGTCCACACCACCGACGGGCCCCGCTCCGGCTTCGGCATCGAACTCACCCCCTGGACCGCCGCCGAGTCCTACCTCGCCACCCTCGCCCGATGACCCCTCCCCCGTGCAGGAGGCATGCTGTGACAGCCGACCCGCCCGCGCTGTTCGCCTCGGCAAGGAAGCACTACGCCCGCTTCCGCCCCTGGTACCCCGAAGAGTTCTTCGCGCTCCTGGCCGAGCGGTTCGGTCTCGACGGTACCCAGACGGTCATGGACCTGGGCTGCGGACCGGGCATGTCCGCCCTGCCGCTGGCGCCCCACGTCGCCCGCCTCTACGCCATCGACCCCGAACCCGGGATGCTCGCCGCCGGCGCCCGCCTCGCCGCCGAGCGGAGCATCACGAACATCGAGTGGGTCAACGGCGACTCCACCCAGATCACCGCCCTGGGACTTCCCCCAGTCGACCTGTGCGTCATGGCCAAGTCGTTCCACTGGTTCGACCGGCCCCGCGTCCTGGCCGACCTCGACACGCTCATCACCCCCGGCGGCGGCATCGTCATCGCCTCCGCAGGTCCCCCCGGCACCACGCCCCTGCCCGCCTGGGCGCCCGTCATCGCCGGAGTCCGCACCTCCTACCTCGGGCCCGTACGCCGCGCCGGCACCGGCACCTACCCCGAACCCGAAGACCACTTCACCGACACCCTGCGCCGCTCGCCGTTCTCCCACGTGGCGCTCACGTCCCTGAACCAGCACGTGACGCGCGACCTCGACCAGCTCATCGGACTCCAGCTGTCCAACTCCTACTCCACCCCCGCCCAACTCGGGGACCGCCTGGACGCGTTCACCCGCGACCTGCGCCGCACCCTCCTCGACCACGACCCCTCGGGCCTCTACGACGAGGTGATCCGCACCGAAGTCCTCATCGCCACCCGCCCCGGAAGGAGCACCACCCCGTGACAACCTTCGCCTCCGCCGCACACCACTACGCCGCCTTCCGCCCCCACTACCCCGAGGAGTTCTTCACGCTCCTCACCGACCGCTTCGGTCTCGACGGAACCCAGACGGTCCTCGACCTCGGCTGCGGACCGGGCACCATCACCGTGCCCCTCGCCGCACGGGCCGGCCACGTCCACGCGGTCGACATCGAACCGGCCATGATCAGCGAAGGCCGCAAGGCCGCCGCCACGCACGGCATCGGCAACATCACCTGGGCGTGCGGCGACGCCGCCGGCCTCACCGGCATGGGCCTGCCCCCGCTCCACCTGTGCACGATGGGCAAGTCCTTCCAGTGGATGAACCAGGACCGCCTCCTAGCCGACCTCGACACGCTCATCCGCCCCGGCGGCGGGATTGCCCTCGTCTCCACCGGCCCCCGGGCCAGCACGATCAGACCGGAGTGGCTCGACATCATCGAAAGCATCTGCACCGACGTTATCGGACCTGGCTACCGCCAGGAACACGGACCCGCCGCCCACCCCGCCGAAGGCCGGGACGACGCACTCGCCCGGTCCGCGTTCTCCCACATCGAGACCGCCCGCTGGGACCAGACCTTCACCCGCACCCTGGACGAGCTCGTCGGACTGCAGTCCTCCTTCTCCTACTCCAGCCCCGCCGTCCTCAGCACCCGACAGGCCGCCTTCGAAGAACGCCTGCGCCGCGAGCTCACCGCGTTCAGCCCGAACGGCGCCTTCGAGAACACCGTCCCCATCGAAGCTGTGATCGCCATCAGGCCGTAGCTGTCCGTCCGCTTGAAGCCCCACCGGCCTGCCCCGCCACCCCCTGCGGCGCACGACTCGGCAGGCCGGCCCGCGGCGAGGCGCGGCCGGTGTGCCACCCTGAAGGTGCCCGGTGGGGTCGCGCCCGCGAAGCCGACGCCGCCCCGCCGCGCACCAGCACCCGATCAGCGCAGGAAGGCCCGCCGTGGACAACACCGGCCTCGAGGGCAAGGACGTCGAGCACGAAGTCGTACTCCGCTTCCGTCCGGGCGGGCCGGCCATCTTCGGCGTGTGGTCCAGGCCCGAGGTGGCCGACGCGAAGTTCCTGGAGTGGCTCGGGACGCATGGACAGCCCGGCGCCGTCCTCACCCTGACCGCCACCACCGGCGGCGAGAGGCGCCCGGTGAAGAGTTGGACTCACAAGGGCGGTCTACAGGTGGCCGGAGCGGCCTGACCCCTGTACGGGACGGCCCAGATCATCTACCCGTGTCCTGGCCGGTCAGGAGCCGTTGAAACGGCATGGACCATGACACCGATGTCGTGACCGGCACCTACTCCGACGAGCCCCGCCTCGCTCTGCTCACGGTCACCGAAGCTCGTGAGACGGTCGAGCTGCTCCAGGTCCTCGAGCGGCTCGACCTGGACGAGCACGGCCAGGCGGCGGGCAGCTCGCCGCCGACCTCGCCCGTCGCCTGCCCTCTCCGTAGCCGGAGCCGTTGCGCCACGGCGGACACCGATGGCGGACGGAGTCTGCGGAATCCCTCCGCCAGTGATCGTCCGCACCTCGTAGTTCGGGTACAGCATATGAGCCTGCGACCAGCGGATTCCTAGGGGCGCTCAGCGCCCCGCCCCGTGTTTGACCCAGATGCTGACGCGGGCTCCCCGAGAGGCGTGCGGTGCGCGTGACGAGTGCGGCTCATGGCAGTTGGTGGAGCCGCCGACCGGCTCCCGTCGTGCGAGGCGTCAGCGTTCCGGCCGCGGGGCCAGTCAGTTGAGTCCGGGGAATGGTGGCCTCGACCGTCAGGCCCGAGACCACCATCCCGCACGCTGCTACCCGGCGCCGATCGGGTCAGTCTTCCTCGCAGTGCCGGGCGACTTCCTCAACGCTCCAGCCGACTGTCCGAGGCCCGCCGACCGTGCGCCCTGGCTGCTGGGAGCAGGTCAGACGGTTGCGGCGAGCCAGCCGATGGTCTCGGTGGTGTGCTTGCCGTCGCTCTTGGTGGCTCCGGCGTACACCTCGTTCAAGCGGATCAGGAAGCCGGTGGTGGTCACGTCGTGGATGCGGATGCCGGGCGTCTCCGGACCGTTGAAGGTCTGGGTCAGGGGGAGGACGACGACGCTGGCGCCGGGCGGGAACGGGGTGGGGAACGTGACGCGGGTGAAGGTCGACGTGTTGCCGCCGGCCGTCTCGATCGCGTTGTCGGACTTCAGGTCGATCTTGCCGGTCTGAATGAAGCTCATCACTGACGGGACCTGTCCCCGAGTGGTGGACACCTCTGAGCCCGGTCCCGGTAGGGGCCGGGTAGGAGGCATCTTTTATGGTGATGAAGGTCTACTCGCCC
>NZ_JBEZNQ010000150.1:0-8036 GCF_040653315.1 Streptomyces sp. NPDC047981
GCCACCCCCGCAACTACCTGGCCTTCCTCGGCCTCGCCGCAGCCATCTGCTGCTACAAGCGACTCGTCCGCCTCACCACATAGGACACGGTCTAAGGCACTCCCGCCGCGGTGTGACCAACCAGTGCGCCGGTCCCATATTCCGGACGGTGACCGCTTCGTGCGATCTCCTCAACGTCACCGTGGAGGACCTGCCCGGCTAAGCCCGCCAGTCGCGCCCCGGAAAACGCTCCTCCCGCCCGGTGGAACACTGAACATCAACCTGCGCCCCTACGGGGCAGGACTCCGCTTGAGAGGTCATCTCATTTGGTGAGTCTGCGGTAGCAGATGAGGGTGCAGGCGATGCTGGTGAAGGCGAGGAAGCGTTCAGCCTTGCGTTCGTAGCGTCGGTGGAGGCGGCGGCAGCCGGCGAGCCAGGCCATGGTGCGTTCCACGGTCCAGCGGTGGCGGCCCAGCCGCTGCGGGGACTCGACTCCCTTGCGGGCGATGCGGTGGGTGATGCCACGCTCGCGTAACCATCGCCGCAGGTGGGCGTAGTCGTAGCCCTTGTCGGCGTGGAGTTTGCCGGGCTTGCGCCGTCGTCGGCCACTGCGCGAGCGGATCGGGGGGATGCCCTTCACGAGCGGTATCAGGGCCTGGCTGTTATGCAGGTTGGCCCCGGAGATGCCGACGGATATGGGCAGACCCGACCGTTCCGTGATCAGGTGGATCTTCGAGCCGTACTTGCCGCGGTCGACAGGATTCGGACCTGTCAGGTCCCCTTTTTCAGGGCCGGGCACGGTGCAGAACTGCCGGGCGCTGCGCCGTGTGGTCCGCAGGATCTGCTGCGTTGCCTGGCTGTTGAGGCGGACGTCGAGGGCGCCGGGCATTGTGCTGTCGGCGCGCAGGCCCGTCGGCAGCCGGGAGAGATCGAGTCCGTTGTGCTGGGCGATGAGCGTGCCGAGCTCATGGCGACTCTAATCATCCTGGACCCGTACGGGTGGGAATGGCGGTTCGCATGGCGAGTGGTGAGGCGGTTTGCCTAGGCTGCCTCGGCATGAAGGGGCGGCCATCGGGGCCCGCCTCGCGTTGATTGGTGCGGGAGAACAACCGGTGAACCGCAAGAGCGAGTACGGCAAGTTGGTGCGGGACTCGATTCCGCAGATCATTCGAGAGGGCGGGGCTGAGCCGGTCACCTACGTCGCGGGCCCGGAGGAGTACCGCAACCGCCTGCGGGACAAGCTCGGCGAGGAGGTCGCCGAGTTTTTGGAGGCCGACGACGCAAGTGCACCAGAGGAGCTCGCGGACGTGCTGGAGGTCGTGCACGCGCTCGCCGCGGACCTGGGGGTCGACGCGGGACAGCTGGAGAAGATCCGCGAGGTCAAGGCGAGTGAACGCGGCGGCTTCGCGGACCGGATCGTCTGGACCGGCAACCGCTGACCGCGGCTGCTTCGGCCGCTCTTCGATGAATCGCTTTGTGCGCAACGTCGTACGCCACTGAGTACCTTCTTGGTACGCGGCTTCGTGAGCAAAGGCCGCAGGGCGGCTGGGGACGTTTGCTGGTGCGTGCTACGCCGTCGGTTTGGTCAGGACGGCATGGCAGACACCGGGCAGCTGTAGCACCGGGGTTCCCTGGGTTGGCTGGAGCCCGGCCTGGCGAGCGAGAGCGGTGATCTCGCCCGGCGTGATGCCGCGCTGGAAGGTCCCCTTGGCCTGGCTGGACCAGAATCCGTCGTGATGGACGCTCCAGCCGCCGTCTGCGGCGGCCTTGGTGATCTCCTCCGGCGAGCGGGTGACCACCACGACGTGCCCGCCGGGGCGGGCGAAGGATGCCGCGTCCTTGAGGGCCTGGATCCGCTGCCATGGGTCGGGCAGCACGTTGAGGACAAACATCGAGGTGACCAGGTCGAACCCCGTCCGCTCGGGGCGGGGCCAGCCGAAGCCGCCGTGCGGGTCGAAGCCTTCGGCCTCCAGACCCGCCGAGCGGTAGTGGGCGACGTCGGCGCCCCGGCCGCAGCCGTGGTCCAGGACGCTTCGGACGCCTAGCGGACCGGTCAGGTGCTCGGTCACCGCCCGGGAGGCCGGGGAGGGCGCCTGGCGGTTCATCGCGGTCTTGTGGGGCTGATACTCCCGCCTGGCTGGGGCGGCAGCGGGCCCGGCGCCGGTCAGCTCGCTCAGTGCGAAGAGGACGTCCTCTGGCTCGGACGCCTGCAGGGTCAGAGGCAGGTCGATCAGGAGCGCGGAGTGGTCGGTGAACGCCGCCGGACCGCTTCGCACCGAGGCGTCCGCGATGACGGTGGCCGTCGGACTTAGATGGTCGCTGAGCAGGGCGAGATCGCAGCGGAAGCGGCTGGGCTTGCCATTAAAGATCCGCTCGAAGGTGAAGACGGGCGCCTCGCCGGCGGTGGTGTCGATCAGGCCCGCGGCCCGCGTCAACTGGTGCAGAGCCTGTCGTTCGGCCTCGGTGGTGAAGGTGCTGGTCTCCTCTCCGAACAGGCCGTCCGTAGGGCGGGGGGCGAGGTTGAAATCGCCGCAGACCAGCAGCGGGCGCCCCTGCTCAATGCTCGCCATCACGGCGAGCTCGGCCAGTTGGGCGGCCCGGGAGGCACCGGCATAGGCGTCGAGATGCACCTGGAGGACGACAAGCCACTCCAACTCGACCCGCTGCACCCATGGGGCCGGTGAGGACAGGGCAGCTGGCGGGGCGAGATCCTCGCTGACCCAGGCGGCCATGTGCCCGTCCCCGCCGGCGAAGGCGAAGCCTCCTAGAGTCGGCGGCGTCCGGTCGGCGGGCTTGAACGGCTCCTGCGCGAGCACGATCTTCACGCCGTGCTCGCGCAGCCAGGCGGCGAGGTTCGCGCGGGCGCCGGAGGCACCGAGACGCTTGTTGAGGTTGACCGAGGCCAGCAGCACGAGGGTCCTCCAGAGCGGGGATTACAGGGGCAGGGGCCTGCCGGAGGCGGCCTCGTCACGGAAGGCGTCCCACAGGACGTTCAACGGGTGGGAGGCGCCATACGTCTCGCGTTCTCCCTTGCGGGCGAAGACGCCGGAGACCAGCTGGAGCATGGGGGCGAAGTCGTCGGCGAAGTCGATGAGCCGGAAGTCCTCACCTGTGGGCAGCCGCCCGTCGACGGCGGCCTCGCCGATGGAGCGGGCACACAGCATGCACCCGTAGGTCATGCGGGACCGCAGCAGTGCGAGTCCGTAGTAGATGTCGTCGATCTCGGCGACGATCTGCAGATGCGAGCGGAAGTCGGGCCCATACCACCGTTCGACGAAGTCCGTGATCACTCCGCGCGAGGGGATCACCAGCGGCAGACCCCGCAGCCGGTCGACCCCGACAGCCCTGGCCGCGAGCTCACGCACCGGTAGGTTCGTCAGCAGGGCAAGGCCCTCGCGATGCCATTCGAGGAAGTCGTACTCGGGGGCGACACGCTCGGCGGCGGCGTCGGCCGCGAGCCCGCCGCACAGCAGGTCGACCTGGTTGGAGTCCAGACGCTTCCAGAAGTCGCGGGTCCGCACATGCACGACCTTCAGCTCAACCTCCCGCTCCAGCAGCTGTGGGGCGACCCGCTCCCACACCCGACCCAGGAAGCCCAAGGTGAACTCCGTCGTTCCCACCGTCAACGTCGAGCCGAGCCGGCGACGGGAATCAGCTATCCCCTGCAGCCAGTCTGCGAACGTCGCCCGCGCTCGCTCGACGACCTCCAGCCCGGTCGGGGTGAACAGGAAATCCCGGCCCCGGCCCTGCTTGACCACCAGCAACTCACCGGTCAGGGCCTGGAAGTTGCGGTTGAGGATATCGAGCTGCTTCTGCACGCTGGACTGCTCGCGCCCCAGCACCTTGGCCGCGGCCAGCGCGGTCCCCGCCTCCCGCACCACGATCAGCGTGCGCAACTGGTCCCACGTCAGATCCAGAAGATCCGGGGAACACGAGATCAGATCGGTGCGGAACCCCTCCGGCCCCGGCACCTTCAACGGCCCAGACGGCAACGACGGCACCATGACGCCCCCTTCCCTGACGCGGCCTCACCCAGGCTGCACTGTCCGCGCGGCCAGCAGAACTGAACTTCTCCGCATTTCATCCCGAGAAAACCTATAAATGTCCAACCGGACATATGGATATCGCGGAGTATCCCGGGGAACATTTCAGCAGCCGCCTTCGATCCGAAAGGCGATGACCACAGCGCTGCCCAAACACGGGGGTGAGTCATGCTCTCAGCCGAGTCGATCACCTGGCTGATCAAACAGGAAGCTCTGGAATGGCCGGGCCAACTCCGCAGCGACGGACTACTGTTGACGCTCGGCTCGCCGTTGCAACCGCTGACCGCGCCGAGCACGCAGGTGATCGACCTGGCCGACCAGGCGAGCATCGACGACCTCTACGGCGACCCGGTCACCGACTGGACGAGCTACGAGATGCTGCCCGGCGAGATGCTGCTGGGCTCGGTCGAACAGCCCCTGCGGCTCGGCGCCGGACTGATGGGCATCATCGGCGGGCTGAGCCACCTGGCCCGCGTCGGCCTGGCCGTCCACGTCACCAGCCCGTTCGTGCTGCCCGGCTGGAACGGGCACCTCACCCTGGAGCTGGTCAACACTGGCCCCGCCGTCCTGCGTCTGCACCACGCCATGCCGCTGGGCCGCCTGCTCGTCTTCGCCCTGGACAGCCCCCGCTCCGACGATGCCGCATCCCACCCCTTCTACGGCCGCGAGTCCGACCTGAAGAGCCGATACGCCGACGAGTTCCCCACCAACCCGAGTCAGAGGTGATCGTGATGGACTGCCAGTTCTGCACCGAGTTCACCCCACGCGAGAGCACGACCCGGATCATCACCGAGACCGCCGGCGGCTGGGTGCTGCTGCCGACCATCGGCTCACTCACCCCGGGCTACTGCCTGTTCATGCCCCTTCAGCACCTGGACGCCGCCGCCGACATCACCCCCGCCGACCTGGAGCGGGTCGCCACAGAGACCGAACAGATGCGCACGCTGATCCAGGCCCGCTACGGGCCAGTGATCCTGGCCGAACACGGCCCGCGTGACTGCGAACTTGGCGCCTCCTGCTGCAGCCACTGCCACCTGCACCTGATCCCCGTCCTCAACCCGGACGCAATCACCGCCGCCTACGAGGAGACCGGCGGGCCGGGCCTGCGGCTCACCTCGATGACAGCCCTCCCGGAGGCTGCGGAGGGCTCCTACCTCTACCTCTCCCCGCGGCCCGGCGAGCACTACTACTGGCCCTCGGCCGGCTTCGCCCGGCAGTTCGTACGCCGGGTCTGCGCGAACCAGTTCGGCATCGGCGCCTTCTACGACTGGCGCGACTACCCGTTCACCGAGAACCGTGACCGCACCCTGGCCGAGCTGACCGCCGACCTGCACCTCGCGGATGCCGCCTGAATCGAGAAGGGGAGACGACACGATGGAGATGTCCCTGCCCCGCCCGTTACACGCACTTGCCGCCGCCGAAGTGGAAACGGCGGCCAAGGACCGGCGCTGGCCGAAGTGGCAGACTATGGCTCTGCTGCACTCGCTGAAGCTGCCCGTGCTCAACGCCTGCCTCATCCAACCTGGCGACAGCCCGGCCGCTCTCCGCGCCGCCGCCCACGCTCTGGCCGCTGCCACCGGTACCGAGACGCTGATGATCCGCTCGGACGGCGGGGTGGAGAAGAAGCAGTACTACCGCGGCGGCAATACCTTCCCGCTCGAGGAGATCGGACCGAGGGCCGCCGGGCTGCTGGCCGCCGGGCGGGCGGTGATCCTCGCGGAGCCCACCAACCGCTTCACCAACCGCCTCACCGTTCTGGTCCGCATGGACCGGCCCAGTCCCGGGCGCCCCGGTTCGCTGACCCTGGAGGCCCTCGGGCCTGGCTACGACGTCGCGGACCTGACCCGCAGGCAGATCCCCCCGCAGATCACCGCTCACCTCGACGACGTCGACTTCGCCCACTACCAGCCGCCCCGCTGGCACGAGTGGAAGATCACCGACGACCATTGCCCCGGCGGCGAGGGCGCCCGCCGCACCCGCCGCCTTGAGCGGCTCGCCTCCCAGACCCTCACCGACGGCGGCCACCTTGACGGCGAGGCCGGCCCCGAGCATGCCGAGGCCTGGCTGCGGCAGCGCGGCTACCTGCACCTGTTCAGATCGCAGCCGACACGCGAGGCCCTGGCCAAACACGCCCGCCGGCTGTTCGAGGACGCCTTCTTCCTCGCCCGGTCCCAGCCGAACCGGAACTGGCACTGCCTGGCCACGGCGTTCTCCGTCTTCGAGGAGCCCCGCACTATCTACTGGGACCTGGTCGACGGCGAACGCAAGTACGCCGCGACGGCACCGAACGCCGCGCGACGCGAGGAGCGCGCCGCATGAACACCCCACCGATCTACCTCGATCACCAGGCCACTACCCCGCTCGACGAACGCGTTCTGGGAACAATGCTGCCGTTCTTCACCAGTGAGTACGGCAACCCCTCTAGCCCGCACGCCTGCGGACGCACCGCCGCGCGGGCGATCCGCACCGCCCGCCGCGAGGTCACCGACCTGGTCGGCGCCAAGAGTGAGCTGGAGATCGTCTTCACCTCCGGCGCCACCGAGGCCAACCATCTCGCGATCCTTGGCGCGGCCTTGGCCATCCGCCTGCACGGCGGGCACATCGTCACCACCGCGATCGAGCACAAGGCCGTCCTCGCCGCCTGCCAGCGGCTCGTCGACCATCACGGCTACACCCTCACCCGTGTCGGTGTCGACGGGTACGGCCGGGTCCACCCCGCCGACATCGCCGCCGTCCTCACCCCGAACACCGTCCTCGTGTCCGTGATGCACGCCAACAACGAGATCGGCACCCTACAACGGCTCGCGTCCATCGCCGAGATCACCGCCCCGCGCGGCATCGTCCTGCACACCGACGCCGCTCAGAGCGCCGGCAGCGGACTCCTCGACGTTGCCGAACTCGGCGTCGACCTTGCCTCCCTGTCCGCCCACAAGCTCTACGGCCCCAAGGGTGTCGGCGCCCTCTACATCCGCGGCGGCACCCGCATCACCGCCCAGCAGACCGGCGGCGGACAAGAACACGGACTGCGAGCCGGTACCCCCAACGTCCCAGCCATCGTCGGCTTCGGCGCCGCCGCCCACCTCATCACCACCGACGCCGTCCCGCCCCCGACCCGCATCCGAGCCCTGCGCGACCGGCTCCAGGACCGCCTCTTAACCACGATCCCGGGCACCATCATCAACGGTCACCCGCAAATGCGACTGCCTGGGAACCTCAGCCTCACCCTCCCCGGCATCGAGGCCACAGACCTCCTCGACCGCCTCCCTGGCATCGCCGCCTCCACCGGCTCGGCCTGCAACACGGGAAACGGCGACCCTTCACACGTACTCACAGCGATCGGCCTCACCCGCGACCAGGCCCGCGCGACCCTCCGGCTCAGCATCGGCCGCACCACCACCCACACCGACATCGACCAAGCCGCCGACATAATCACCCGCACCGCGAACACTCTGACGCAGGCGCCCGCCAACCCAACCTGACCGCCATCCGAGCGGGCTCGCGCCAGGCTGAACCAGATGGCCGCCCGTAAGACCCGCCCGCCCAAGCAGACGTCCCTGCCGCTCGCGCAGCTGCGCGCGGGGTGGAAGGCGAGCGCGATCCTCACTTCTGGGGTGCACGTTGAGGGAGACATCCGCGTCCTTGTCGTTGGCGTGCGTCTCTCGGCGCTGAGGCGTCCATGCCGAGGCTCCCGAGTCCCAGGCTTCGGCGAGCGGGGCCATGTGGGTCGATGTCGAGCTTGGCCGCATCGGTCACCTCCTGGCCGTCGTAATACGACACTCACTTCCCGCTGGCGACAGCATGGTGTCCGGAACTGACAGAAAGTGCAGAGGGCGGAGCGGCCGCTAGAACCGGCGAGGCATTCCCCCATGCGTCCATGAGCTCGTGGGCCCCAGAACAAGGTTCCAGGGGCCCACGGCAAGTGGGACCTGTCCCCGAGTGGTGGACACCTCTGAGCCCGGTCCCGGTAGGGGCCGGGTAGGAGGCATCTTTTATGGTGATGAAGGTCTACTCGCC
>NZ_JBEZNQ010000151.1:0-7607 GCF_040653315.1 Streptomyces sp. NPDC047981
GGGCTCCTTGGGGGGCACTGCGGTCACCGTCCGGAGTTCGTCGGGGCGGGCGCGGTCGTCGGGGCGGTCGTCGTCGCGTTCGTCGTCGCGGCCGGGGGTGGCGTCGCGGCGGACTGTTGCGCGGTCGGGTTCGCGGGCGGCCCGGACGGGGTGCCGGTCTGCGCGCCCGCGGGCGGGCCGCTCGGCGTGTCCGTCGCCGCCGGGGTGGGGTCGGGCTTCGGGGTCGGGTCCGGCTTCGGGGCGGCGGCCTTGGACGGCTCGCCCTTGACCGTGCCGTCCGGCTCGAGGAAGGCGGGGCTGCCGCCGGGGACCATGCCGAGCTCCCTGGCCCGCCGCTCCAGCGCGTCGGGCGCGGACCGGTCGTCCACGTCCCGCTGGAGGGCCTGCTCCTCGTCGGTCAGCTCGGTGGTGCGGTTCTTGAGGTCGCGCAGCTTGAAGGAGCCCTGGTTGAGGGCCGAGTTCAGCAGCAGGAGCGTGATGAGCCCGCCGCCGAGGAGCACGACGACGAGCAGGACGAAGGGGGTGCGGGCGGCGCTGCTCGGACCCGACGGCATGAGCCGTCCGAGTCGCGCGGCCCGCCCTTTGAGCGGCCCCTTCGTCGTCATGAAGGCACGTCCTCCCGGATGCGCTGCGCCCCTCTGAGCCGGGCCGGGGCGGCGCGGCGGTTCTCTGCGATCTCTTCCTCGGTGGGGAGTTCCGCACCGCGGGTGAGCAGCTTCAGGCGGGGCTGGTACTGCTCGGGGACCACCGGCAGGCCGGGCGGCGCGGTGTTCGCCGCGCCCGCCGCGAAGACCTGCTTGACCAGCCGGTCCTCCAGGGAGTGGTACGACAGGACCGCGATCCGGCCGCCCACCGCGAGCGCCTTCACCGCCGCCGGGATCGCCCGCTCCAGGACCGTCAGTTCGCCGTTGACCTCGATGCGCAGGGCCTGGAAGGTGCGCTTGGCCGGATTGCCGCCGGTGCGCTTGGCCGCCTGCGGCAGCGCGTCACGGATCAGTTCGACGAGCCGGGCGCTGTTGGTGAAGGGGTCCTTCTCGCGCTCGCGCACGATCGCGGAGACGATCCGCTTGGCCTGCTTCTCCTCGCCGTACGCGCGCAGGATCCGGACCAGCTCGCCGGCCGGGTAGGTGTTGAGGACCTCCGCGGCGCTGACCCCGGTCGTCTGGTCCATGCGCATGTCGAGCGGGGCGTCCTGCGCGTACGCGAAGCCCCGGTCGGCCTCGTCGAGTTGCATGGAGGAGACGCCGAGGTCGAAGAGGATGCCGTCGACGCGCGGGACGCCGAGCCGGTCGAGCACCTCGGACAGTTCGTCGTAGACCGCGTGCACGAGGGTCGCGCGCTCACCGTAGGGAGCGAGCCGCTCGCCGGAGAGCCGCAGCGCCTCCTTGTCCCGGTCGAGGGCGACGAGGCGCGCCTCGGGGAACCGCTCGAGCAGCGCCTCGCTGTGTCCGCCGAGGCCGAGGGTGCAGTCGACGACGACCGCGCCGGGGCGCTCCAGTGCGGGGGCCAACATGTCCAGGCACCGCTGGAGCATCACCGGGACGTGTCGGTCGTTGCTCAATGCGCCCTCTCAGAATTCGGCTCAGATTCGGCGCGGCCGCTACGCATCCGCCGCACACGCGGGGGAGAAACTGCGGAAATCGCTCATTGTCTCCGTCAAACTCCGCGTCACTTTAGTCCACTGACCCCGGCGGTCAATCAACCGGCTGGCGCGTCGCGCGGGCCTTCGGGCGGAGCCGGGCACTCCCGGCGACTCACCCGGATGGACTCGCCCTCGCACGCCTGTGGGTTACCTCACAACAAGGCTCATTGACGTTCTTTGTCCTCATCTCACAGCGGCCTCGGAACGAGCGTGACCAGTACCGTCATCGACATGTCGACCTCCGCACACCTCTCCGCCGAGTCCGCCGAATCCGTCGAATCCGTCGAATCCGCGGGCACGGTCACCGACCGGCTCGTCGAGGCCAACGAGCGATACGCGGCCGGCTTCGCCGACCCCGGCATGGACGCCCGGCCCGTGCTGAACGTGGCCGTCGTCGCCTGCATGGACGCCCGGCTCGACCTGCACGCCGCGCTCGGCCTCGAACTCGGCGACTGCCACACCGTCCGCAACGCGGGCGGCGTGGTCACCGACGACGTGATCCGCTCCCTCACGATCAGTCAGCGGGCCCTGGGCACGCGCAGCGTGGTGCTCATCCACCACACCGGCTGCGGTCTGGAGTCCCTCACCGAGGAGTTCCGGCACGAGCTGGAGATGGAGGTCGGCCAGCGGCCGTCCTGGGCCGTGGAGTCCTTCCGCGACGTCGACCAGGACGTCCGGCAGTCGATGCAGCGGGTCCGCACCTCCCCGTTCCTGCCGCACACGGACGACATCCGCGGCTTCGTCTTCGACGTGGCCACGGGTCTGCTCCGCGAGATCGACCCGGCCTGATCGACGCCGGTCACCCGGTCGGCTCCCGGCCGACTCCCGGCCGGCTCCTCGCCCGGTCCGGGCCCTGTCCCGGCCCGACCGCGGCCCGGTCTCCCGGACGCAACACGGCAAACCCCGGCATATCGCCCCCGGTTGTCCACAGCCAAGTGACACAACCCGGCAAGGGCAACAAGAATGCTCGGGTGACACCCCCCGAATCACCGCGGGGGCAGGTGTCTGTGTTCACGGAGGGGCCGAGGAGGGCCGGGGTGACGACCTATGACGATCGAGCGAGCCTCACAGATCTGACCACCACAGCGGAGCGGATCCGCAGGTCGGTGGAGGGTGTGATCGAGGGCAAGCCTGAGGTCGTACGGCTTTCGCTGACCGTGCTGCTCGCCGAGGGACATCTTCTGATCGAGGATGTTCCCGGCGTCGGCAAGACGATGCTCGCCAAGACGCTGGCCCGGTCCATCGACTGCTCGGTGCGCCGCATCCAGTTCACGCCCGACCTGCTGCCCTCGGACATCACGGGCGTGTCGATCTTCGACCAGCAGCGGCGTGACTTCGAGTTCAAGCCGGGCGCGATCTTCGCCCAGATCGTGATCGGCGACGAGATCAACCGCGCCTCGCCCAAGACCCAGTCCGCGCTCCTGGAGTCCCTCGAGGAGCGGCAGGTCACGGTCGACGGGCAGACGTACGAGCTGCCGAGCCCCTTCATGGTGGTGGCCACGCAGAACCCGGTGGAGATGGAGGGCACGTACCCGCTCCCCGAGGCGCAGCGCGACCGCTTCATGGCCCGGGTCTCCATCGGCTACCCCAGCGCCGAGGCCGAGCTGCAGATGCTCGACGTCCACGGCGCGGTCAACCCGCTCGACGACCTGCAGCCCGTCGCGCACGCCCACGACATCATCAAGCTGATCGACGCGGTACGGGCGGTCCACGTGGCCGACTCCGTGCGCCGGTACGCCGTCGAGATCGTCGCGGCCACCCGGAACCACCCGGACCTGCGGCTCGGCGCCTCCCCGCGGGCCACCCTGCACCTGCTGCGCGCCGCCAAGGCGTCCGCCGCGCTGAGCGGCCGCGAGTACGTCCTGCCGGACGACCTCCAGTCCCTCGCCGTGCCCGTCCTCGCCCACCGGCTGCTGCCGACGGCGCAGGCCCAGCTGAACCGGCGCACCGCCGAGCAGGTCGTCCTCGACATCCTGCAGCGCACGCCCGTCCCGGCCACGGCGCCGCCGGCCGGCCCGCCCTTCGGCCAGCAGCCCGGCGTCCGGTCGCTGTGATGGCCACCTCCGCCGCGCCGGAGGGCCGGCGGGGCGACGACGGACGGGACCGTCGCCCGGGTGAGGACCCGACGGGCCTGCGGGCCGCCCTGAGCGGTCTCACCACGCGCGGCCGGTCCTTCCTCGCCGCCGGCGTCGCCGCCGGGATCTGCGCCTACGTCCTCGGCCAGGGCGACCTGCTGCGGGTCGGGCTGCTGCTCGCCGTGCTGCCGTTGATCTGCGTCGTCGTGCTCCACCGCACCCGCTACCGGGTCGCGGGCAGCCGGCGGCTCTCCCCGCAGCGGGTGCCGGTCGGCTCGGAGGCCCGGGTCCACCTCCGGATGGACAACGTCTCCAAGCTGCCCACCGGGCTGCTCATGCTCCAGGACCACGTCCCGTACATGCTCGGGCCGCGGCCCCGCTTCGTCCTGGACCGGGTCGAGGCGGGCGGCCGGCGCGAGGTGTCGTACCGGGTCCGGTCGGATCTGCGCGGCCGGTTCCCGCTGGGCCCGCTCCAGCTGCGGCTGAACGACCCGTTCGGCATGTGCGAGCTGACCCGCTCCTTCAGCGCGTACGACACGCTGACCGTGGTCCCCAGGACCGAGGCGCTGCCCGCGGTGAAGCTGTCCGGCGAGGCGGCGGGGTACGGCGACGGCTCCCTGCGCTCGCTGGCGCTGGCCGGCGACGACGACATCATCCCGCGCGCCTACCGCCACGGCGACGACCTGCGCCGGGTCCACTGGCGGTCCACCGCGCGCTACGGCGAGCTGATGGTGCGTCGCGAGGAGCAGCCGCAGCGGGCCCGCTGCACGGTGCTGCTCGACACCCGCGCGATCGCCTACCAGGGCGCGGGCCCCGACTCGGCCTTCGAGTGGGCGGTGTCGGGCGCGGCCTCCGTCCTGGTCCACATGCTGGAGCGGGGCTTCTCGGTCCGGCTCCTCACCGACACCGGAACGGCGGTGCCCGGAGAGGGCGCCGAGGGCTTCGCGGGCACCTCGCAGGACTCGGCCGAGGCGGCCGGGCTGATGATGGACGCCCTGGCCGTCGTGGACCACTCCGACGGGGCCGGGCTCTCCCGCGCGTACGACGTGCTGCGCGGCGGGAGCGAGGGCCTGCTCGTCGCCTTCGTCGGCGACCTCGACGAGGAGCAGGCGGCTCTGGCCGCCCGGATGCGCCAGCGGGGCGGGGCGGCCGTCGCCTTCGTCCTGGACTCCGGGACGTGGCTGACCGGCGGCGCCGTGGCCGGTGCGGTCGACGAGCGGCTGCGGCGGCTGCGCGAGGCCGGGTGGACGGCGCTGCCCGTGGCCCCGGGGGCCAGGCTCGCCGAGCTGTGGCGGCAGGCGAGCGGCGTCCGGGCGGAGAGCGCCCAGGGTGACACGTACGGAGGTTGGGCATGAGCGGCCGCGGGCGGCTGACACTGAGCGCCTACGCGGCCACGCTGATGGCGGCGGGCGCGCTCCTTCCGCTGGTGGACCCGTCGACGTGGATTCTCACGGCGGCCTTCCTGCTGGCGCTGCAGAGCGGGGTCGGCGCGCTGACCCGGCGCGTTCCGCTGGCCAGGGCGCTGACGGTGGCGGCGCAGCTGGTCGTCGGCCTGCTCGCGCTGACCCTGGTCTTCGCGCGGGAGCAGGCGCTGCTCGGCTTCCTGCCGGGGCCGCAGGCCTTCGCGCGGTTCGCCGAGCTGTTCCAGGCGGGCGCCGAGGACGTCGGCACGTACGCCCCGCCCGCCCCGGACACCGACGGCATCCGGCTGATGGTGATCAGCGGCGTGCTCCTGATCGGGCTCCTGGTGGACACCGTGGCGGTGACCTTCCGCAGCGCGGCCCCGGCGGGTCTGCCGCTGCTGGCGCTGTACTCGGTGGCGGCGGGGCTCTCCGAGGGCGGGGCGAGCTGGATCTGGTTCCTGTTCGCCGCCGCCGGCTACCTGCTGCTGCTCCTCACCGAGAGCCGGGACCGGCTCTCGCAGTGGGGCCGGGTCTTCGGCGGCGCGGCGCGCGCCGGCCGCCCGGGGCCGACCGGGCCGGCCGGGTCGGGGGGCGGCAAGCCGCTCGCCGGCGTGCGGGCCGGGCGGCGGATCGGCGTGGTCGCCCTGGGCGTCGCGCTCGTGGTGCCGGCCGTGCTGCCCACGCTCTCGGGCGGTCTGTTCGGCGGTGCGGGCGACGGTCCTGGCGACCGGGGCGAGGGCGGCACGATCTCGGCGGTCAACCCGCTGGTCTCGCTCCAGGACAACCTGCGGCAGCCCGAGGACCGCGAGGTGCTCCGGTACCGGACGAACGCGACCGACACCACCGGCATGTATCTCCGTCTGGTGGCCCTCGACCAGTTCGACGGCACCTCGTGGAAGTCCTCGGTCCGTCCGATCCAGGACGTGCCCGAGCGGCTGCCCCGGCCGGCCGGCCTGAGCGACCAGGTCCGCACGATCGAGGTGACGGGCAACTTCGTGGCCTCCCCGACGTACGAGCAGAAGTGGCTGCCGATGCCCTTCCCGGCGGACCGGGTGGAGATCGACGGGCGCTGGCGGTACGAGCCGGCCGGCCGGATGCTCGTCGGCGACGACGGGCAGAACACCTCCGGCGCCCGGTACACGGTGACGAGCCTGGACGTGCGGCCGACGGCCCAACAGCTGGCGGAGGCCCCGCCCGCGCCGCAGGCGCTGCGCACCGAGTACACCAAGGTGCCGGACTCGCTGCCGCTCGACGTCCGGGCGACGGCCCTGCAGGTGACGAAGGGCGCCCGGAACGACTACGAGCGGGCGGTGAAACTCCAGGACTGGTTCACGACGGACGGCGGGTTCCGCTACGACGTCGAGGTGGAGTCCGGTACGGGCGTGCAGGCGATCTCGCGCTTCCTGCAGCGCCGGGAGGGCTTCTGCGTCCACTTCTCGTTCTCGATGGCGGCGATGGCGCGCTCGCTCGGGATCCCCGCGCGGGTGGCGGTCGGATTCATGCCGGGCGACCGGCAGTCCGACGGCACGATCTCGGTCGGCATCCGGGACGCCCACGCCTGGCCCGAGCTGTACTTCGAGGGTGTGGGGTGGACCCGGTTCGAGCCGACCCCGTCCCGGGGCTCCACGCCGGAGTACACGCGTGAGCAGTCCCCCTCGGGCACGCCGACCGAGTCGGCGCAGCCGTCGGCGAGCGCGTCGGCGACGCCGTCCGCGGCGCCGAGGACCTCGGAGAGCTGCCCGGCGCAGATGCGCCGCCAGGGCGAGTGCGGCCAGGACGAGGTGGCGGGCGCCGACACCTCGGACGGCGGCGGCACGGATCTCCTGACGGTGGCGCTGGTGGCGCTGGGGCTGGCGGTGGTGCTGCTGATCCCGCTGTCGCCGCTGCTGTACCGGAATCGGGTACGGGCGGGGCGGCTCGGTTCCTCGGGCCGAACGGCCGAGGACGGGGTGGCCAGGACGCTGGCGGCGTGGCAGGAGATCAACGACACGGCCTGGGACCACGGGGTGCTCCCGGACGAGTCGCTGACGCCCCGGAGGACGGCGGCGCGGATCGTCCGGCTCGGCTCCCTGGAGGGCGAGCCGGCGAACGCGGTGCACCGGGTGGCGCGGGCGGTCGAGCAGGTGCTCTACGCCCCGCAGCCCCGTCCGGGCACGGGCCTGGTGGACGAGGTGGCGCAGGTCCGCTCGGGCTTCGCCGCGGCGGCGTCCCGGCGGGTCCGGCTCCGCGCCCTCCTTGCGCCGCGCTCGACCGTCCGGGTGGTCTGGCGGGCCTCCGCCTGGTGGACGGCCAGGACGACGGCCTGGGGCGCCCGCCGCGACGCCCTGTCGACGAAGGTGACGGCCCGGTTCCGGCGCCCGTCCCGCAACGAGGGCTGACGCCCCGAGGAGATCCTCCTCGGCACCGCAGGACAGGCCAACTACGCCGCCGGCAACACCTTCCTCGACGCCCTCGCCCAACACCGACGAGCCCAGAACCTGCCGGCGA
>NZ_JBEZNQ010000152.1:0-7557 GCF_040653315.1 Streptomyces sp. NPDC047981
CCGGCCCTGCCGGTGCGAGGCGACGGCGACCCGGTCGCCGAGGAGCACGTCGTGGCGGATCTCGGAGGCGGAGGAGACGGGGTCGAGCGGCCGGGTGTCGACGGCGTCCCGGACGGCGTCGTCCCGCGCGTCGTAGTAGATGAGCTCGCGGCCGTCGGCGAGGGTGGTGACGGTCTTCTTCACGGCGATGTCCTCAACGCGGTGTCCTCAACGGGATGTCGTCAACGGAGTCGTCAACGGGGTGTCCTCGGCCGGTCCCCTCGACAGACCAGAGAACCAAACAGAACCACGCACAAGGAACCACAATCAAACATCCACGGTCAATCCCCACGGCGCGTCCCCGCGACCTCCCGCCCTCCTTGGTCTGGACCTGTCACACACAGGGCCTCAAGCTGACCGTATGGACTTGGAGTTGCGGCACCTGAAGACGGTCCGGGCCATCGCGGAGGCCGGCAGCCTCACCCGCGCGGCCACCGCTCTCGGCCTGGCGCAGCCCGCCCTGAGCGCCCAGCTCAAGCGGATCGAACGCGCCCTGGGCGGCCGCCTCTTCGAGCGCGGACGGGACGGGGTGCGCGCCACGGCCCTGGGCGACCTGGTCCTCGAACGGGCCCGAGTGGTCCTTCCGGCCGTCTGCGAACTCCAGGAGGAGGCCGTCCGGTTCGCCCGGGAGGGAGCCGCCGGCTACCGGCTCGGCGGAACCCACGGACCGCTGCTCGGCGGGCTCGTCGACCGGCTCGCGCAGACGGAGCCGGAGGCCCAGGTCAGCACGTGGACCTCCTGGTCGGAACGGGAGATCGCCTGCGCGGTGGTGGCCGGACGCCTCGACTTCGCGCTCGTCGGCGCCTGCGGCGAGAGCCCGCCGCCCGAGGCGGGCCGCCTCGCGTGGACGGAGGTGGCCCGCGACCCGGTGCACGTGATGCTCACGGCCGGCCACCCCCTCGCCTCCCGACCGCAGGTGGAGCTGGCCGAGCTGGCCGCCGAGGACTGGACGGACGTACCGGGCGACGGCTGCTTCGGCGACTGCTTCGCCGCCGCGTGCGTGCGGGCCGGCTTCACTCCGGCCCGGGTCTACGAGACCGACACGGCGTCCTGCGTCCACCTGGTCCAGGTCGGCCGGGCGGCGGGCCTGTGCCGGGCGACCTTCCCCGCCACCCCCGGCATCGTGATCCGGCCGCTCGCCGGGACCCCGCTGATCTGGCGTCACCTGCTCGGCTGGCACCCGGAGGGCCGGGCGGCGGGCCGCGCCGCCGCCGTCCTGGCCCACGCCCGCGACGCCCACGCGGAGGCCCTCACCGGCAGCGCGAGCCACACGGCGGCGACCGCCTGAGGGACCCGGCCCCCCGTGGCCATACCGCGAGGGGAGGGGCCGACCGACAGCTCCCCCCGCACGACGGGCGTCCCTACGGTTCTCGGCAGATCCCCCACCGAGAACCGAGGAGATTCCCCATGCTCCGACGACACGCCCGTGCGGCGTGTACCGCGCTGGCCGCGGCCGGCCTGGTCCTGGCCGGACTTCAGGCCGGTTCCGCCACCGCCGCCCAGCCCTCCCCCGGTACCGCGCCGTCCGTACGGAGTGCCGCCGAGACCCTTGGAGCGGCCGAGGCACAGCCCGAGCTGCTCGCCGCGATGGGCCGCGACCTGGGCCTCACCCGTGCCCAGGCCGAGCGGCGGCTCGTCAACGAGGCCGAGGCGGGGACCGCCGCCGCCCGGCTCCGTGACCGGCTCGGCGCGTCCTTCGCCGGGGCCTGGGTCGCGGGTGCCGAGTCCGGCTCCCTGACCGTGGCGACCACCCGCCCCGACGCCCTGGCGACCATCCGGGCGACGGGAGCCACGGCCCGGCTCGTCCGCCACGAACTGGCCGCCCTGGAACGGGCGAAGGCGTCCCTGGACCGGTCGGCCGGGGCCGAGACGCCGGTCCGGTACGTGGACGTGCGGGCCAACGCGCTCGTCGTCGAGGAGACCCGCGCCGGCGCCGCCGCACGGCTCGCCGAGGCCACGGGGGTGCCGCGTGAGCTCGTACGCGTGGTGCGGGCCGCCGAGGCGCCGCGTCCGCTGTACGACATCCGGGGCGGCGACGCCTACTACATGGGCGGCGGCGGCCGCTGCTCGGTCGGCTTCGCCGTGACCCGGGGCACCACGCAGGGCTTTGCGACCGCGGGTCACTGCGGCCGGGTCGGCACCAGCACCAGCGGCTACAACCAGGTCGCTCAGGGCACGTTCCAGGGCTCGACGTTCCCCGGCACCGACATGGCCTGGGTCGCGGCCAACACCAACTGGACGGCCACCCCGTACGTGAAGGGCGCGGGCGGCGCGAACACGCAGGTCACCGGCTCGGTTCTGCAGCCGGTCGGCTCCTCCGTGTGCCGTTCCGGGTCGACCACCGGCTGGCACTGCGGCACCATCCAGCAGCACAACACGAGCGTGACCTACCCGGAGGGCACGATCAGCGGCGTGACCCGCACGACCGTATGCGCCGAGCCGGGCGACTCGGGCGGCTCGTACATATCCGGCAGCCAGGCCCAGGGCGTGACCTCCGGCGGCTCCGGCAACTGCTCCAGCGGCGGCACCACGTTCTTCCAGCCGCTCAACCCGCTGCTGCAGACCTACGGCCTGACGCTCAGGACCACCGGGTCCGACCCGGGCCCCGGCCCCGGCGAGCCGGAGCCGGGCGGCACGTGGGCGGCGGGCAAGGTGTACGCGGCCGGTGCCACGGTCACGTACGGCGGCGCCACCTACCGCTGCCTCCAGGGCCACCAGGCGCAGACCGGCTGGGAACCGCCGAACGTTCCGGCGCTCTGGCAGCGGGTCTGACCACCACCCGGGCCTCCTCCCCGCGTACCGCGTACGAAGCGCCACCCGCCCCCGCCGGGCGGGTGGCGCTTCCGCGTGGCGAGCCGCGAGAGCGCGGTGCCGCGCCGAGAAGCGCGGGGACGCCCCAAGCGCCGTGGTGACGCGGCGAGGAACCGGTACAGCCTCCAGGCCGGCGCGCACACGATTCCCGCGCCACCCGCGCCACCGCGCCGAGCGGTGCGGTGACCGCTAAGGAGCCTCGGTCCGTGCCCCCGGGACCGGGGCCCGGTCCAGGAGGCCGGTGCGGGCCGCCAGGGCCGCCGCCTCCAGACGGGAGCCCACGCCCAACTTCATGAGCACCCGCTGCACATGCGTCCGCGCCGTGCTCGGCGCGATCCCCATGCCCGCCGCGATCAGCCGGGTGTCCTCGCCCTCCGCCACCCGGACCAGGACCTCCACCTCACGCGGCGTCAGCATCCGCAGCAGCCGCTGCCCCTCGTCGTCGGGCTGCGCCGACGGGTTGAGCAGCTCCGTGAACGCCCCCTGGAGGAGCTGCGGCGCCACCGCCGACTCCCCCGCCCGCGCCTTGATCAGCGCCCGCTCCACGCCCTCGATGCGCTCGTCGTGCCGTACGTACCCCGACGCGCCGGCCGCGAAGGCCGCCGCGATCCCGCGCGGCGACGGCACCGGCCCAAGGACGACCACGGCCACCTGCGGCCGCTCGCGCTTGATCCGCACGATCGGGTCGAAAGCCCCCGGTTCGGCCGGGGCGGCCGTGCCGAGCAGGCACACCTCGGGTGCCCGGCTCACCACCAGGTCCGCCGCGCCCGCCACCGGGGCCGCCGCCGCGAGCACCCGGTGCCCACGCAGTTTCAATGCCGAGGCGAGCGCCTCGGCGAGCAGACGGTGGTCGTCGACCACCATGAGCCGCACGCCCATCGAGCAACCCCTTAGATCCCCCCTGGGGCCGTCCCCCGGCCCCAGCCACTCCGATGACCCGGCAAACTACACGTTCGTCCCCCCGGACTTCGAATACCTCGCCCGTCGGGGGCCCACGCAAACAGCCCGGCGCGCCGAGTGAATCGACGCGCCGGGCTGTGCGATCGCGAGCCGGGCTCAGGTGCCGGGGCTCAAGTGCCGAGGCTCAGGTGCGGGGCTCAGTTGGTGGAGAAGCCCAGCGCCAGGTACTCCTTGTAGCTGCTCGACCCGCTCGGCTTGCTGATCATGACGTCCGAGATGAACATCCGGCCGTTGGCGTACAGGATCTCGGCGTAGTCGCCGGAGAAGGTGCCCTCCGCGTCACGGACCGTCTTGTCGGACGGGTTCTCCATCAGCACGGTCGGCTTCATCGTGCCGCCGTCGATGGAGACGATCTGCCCGCCCTTGTCGTACGGCGGCATCTTGTACGCCAGCAGGTTGCCGCCGTCCATGCGCAGCGGGACCATCGTCCACCGGTCGCCCGCGTCCGCCTTCTGGACGATCTGCTTGCCCGTGGTCAGGTCGAAGGCGAGGATCTCGTTGGTCTCGTCGCCGTACTCCCCGGTGCTGCCCTCGCGCTCCTCGGTCGGCAGGTAGAGCCGGCCGTTGCCGACGACGACCTTGCTGCAGGTCTCGACCTCGGTGGAACGGCACTTGGCCGCGAACCGGTCGGCGTCCGCCGCGATCTTGACCTTCAGCTTGCCGGTCTTCTCGTCGATGGAGAAGAAGTCCGAGATGCCGCTGCCGTCACCGGCGGTGTCGCCGACGTCGGCCGCGACCACGAGCGGCTTGGTGGAGACGATCGCCGCGTACTCGACACCCGTGGGCATCTTGAACTGGGAGATCGGCGCGCCGGTGATCGGGTTCAGATTCTGGATGACGACGTACTGGCTGCCGTACGAGCCGCACTTGCGCGCCGCGACGAGGCCCTCGCCGCCGCCGTAGCCCATGTCGTAGCAGCTCTCCGCGTTGGCCTTGGGCTTCCAGCGCGGGTTGCCGTTGGCCAGGTCGAAGGCGGCGCCGCCGTCGGTGCCGCCGGCCGCGACGGTCGTACCGCTGAGGGTGACCTCGCTGAACCTCGCCTTGTCGTCACCCGCGTTGCCGCCGGTGACGGAGGCGGTCCAGACCAGCTTCCCGGCGTTCAGGTCGACGACGCCGACCTCGGTGCACGGCTGGTAGAACTTCGGCCCGACCCGCTTGGTCGCCTCGAAGAGGATCGCGGTCTTGTTGTCCGCGGTGGTGTGCCGCGACGTGCCGCAGACCTGGCCGGGCAGGGCCAGGGTCCACAGCGGGGTGCCCTTGTCGAGGTCGCGGCCGATGATCGCGTTGACGTCCGTCTTCACGTACGCCTTGTCGGTGATCCAGGAGCCGCTGACGTCCGTGGTGTCGTCGACCTTGGGCTGCGGAAGCTGGAACGAGAGCGAGGACTTGGTGTCGGCGGGCACCTTCTCCTTGCCGTTGCCGCCGAGGCCCGCGCTGTCGCCGCCCTTGTTCTGGCCGCCGGTCGCGCCGGTGGTGCCGCCCGCGGTGTTGTTCTCCTCGCCGCCACCGGAGCTTGCGTACCAGACCCCGCCGCCGACGATGAGGACGACGGCGACGACCGCGGCGATGATGATCTGCATCTGCGTGGACAGCTTCTTGCCGCCCGTGCCGCCGGGCGCCACGACCGTGGACGGCTGCGGCTGTTGCGGGTAGCCGTAGGGCTGCTGGGGCTGCGCCGGATAGCCGTACGGCTGCTGCGGCTGCGTCGGCGGCTGCTGCGGGTACCCGTACTGCGGCTGCGTGGGCGGCTGCTGCGGGTAGCCGTACTGAGGCTGCGTCGGCGGCTGCGCCGGCGGCTGCTGGGGGTAGCCGTACGCGGGCTGGCCGGGGGCCTGGCCCGGCGGCTGGTTCGGCGGCGGCGTGGGCGCGCCGAAACCACCGGGAGGAGGGTCCTGGGGCGCGCCGAAACCGCCGGACGGCGGGGTCGGGGGCTGGTTGGGCGGCGGCGGAGGTGGCTGCGTCATGGTGTGGATACCTCGGAAGTCATGCGGGCGTCGGCCGTGCCGACGGCGACAAGCGCCGCCACGACCGCCGTGTGCACGGCGGTCGTGGGGCGCTCGCCCGGCTGCTGCGGTGGGGTCATCGGTGACGGACCGGCGTCACTTGCTGAAGGACATCATCGTCTTGGTCTCCTTCTCCTCCGCGTCGTTCTGGGCGCTGACGCGCCCCGCCGCCACGATGAAGTGGCCGCCGGAGTAGAGGTAGGCCGGGCTGTAGTAGTCGTCCTCGATCTCGGCGGTCGAGAGCGGGTGCTGCTGCAGGATCTTCGGCGAGCCGCCGGTCGGCGCGATGGTCGCGACGGCACCGCCCTTGTCGTACATCGCCTTCATGTAGACGACGACCTCCGAACCCTCCATGCGCAGCGGGGTGATCGAGCGCTCGGCGGGGGCGGCGGCGCGCCACTTCTGCTTGCCGGTGTTCAGGTCGAACGCGACGACGGCGTTGGCCTGGCGGTACTCCGAGTCCGTCGCCATGTAGAAGGTGTTGGCGTCGGCGGTCACACCGTTGCAGCCCTGGAGGTTGCGGCCGAAGACGACGAACGCGCCGCCGCCGCAGTCGGGGGCGTACTTGTCGGTGCCGCCCTGGATCTGCGAACGGAGCTTGCCGTCCGCGGTGACCGCGAAGACGGTCCACTTCTTCTCGTCGCGCTGCTGGGCGGAGACGACCAGCGGGTCCACCGAGTAGACCTTGTCGACCTCCCAGGTGGGCTTGAGCTTGAAGGTCCACTTCGGCTTGCCGGTCAGCGGGTCGACCTCGCTGACCTGCTCCTGCGGCTTGTTGACGTCACCGGTGCGGCAGGCCGCGGCGGCGATCAGCTTGGAGCCGCCCGCGAAGGCGTACGGCTGGCACTGGCCGTCGGCCGGCTTGCCGAAGAGCTGCTTGCCGTCGGCGAGCGAGAAGCCCCAGGAGTGGTTCATGCCGGCGGCCGTCACCGTGGAGCCGCTGATGGCGAGGGTGATGTCGGAGAACGAGCTGAAGCCGGTGCCCTTGTCGAGCGACTTCTTCCAGCCCGCCTTGCCCGTCTTCAGGTCGATCTGCTGAAGGACGTTGCAGTCGGCGCGGTCGCCCGCCTTGTCGTTGATCGCGATGACGAGGATGCCGTCGGCGGAGGGCTCCGGTGCGGCGGCGCAGACCTCGAAGGGCGTGTCCAGGTTCCACTTGGGCGCGCCGTCGGCGAGGCCGAAGCCGCTGACGCCCTTGTACATCGCCTTGGCGACGACGTCGCCCGCCACCCACGGGCCGAAGACGTCGGCACCGTTGCGGGGCAGGTCGACGTTGTTCTTCAGCAGCCAGTCGATCTTCGCCTCGCCCTGCTGGCGACCCGCGTTGAGGTCGTCCTCGGCGTTGCGGCCGTCACCGGTGCCGTCGCCCTGGTCGACGGACTCGGACGGCTTCGGGGCACCGCTGGTGGCCGTCGGCTTGGCGACCGGCTTCTCCTCGTCGTCGCCGCTGAGCGCGAACCAGGAGCCGAGGCCGATGACGAGCGCGGCCGCCACGGCCGCGCCGATGACGACGGCCGGCTTGCCCTTGAACGGGTTATTGCCGCCCGGCGCGGGCGCCATGGGCTGGGTGGGGTAACCGCCGCCACCGCCGTACGGGTTCGGCTGCTGGCCGTACGGACCCGGCTGCTGCCCGTACGGGCCGGGCTGCTGCGGGTACCCGTAGCCGGGCTGCGGCGGCTGCTGCTGCTGCTGCGGGTAGCCGTAGCCGGGCTGCGGCGGCTGGTTGTACGGGCCGGGCGCGGCG
>NZ_JBEZNQ010000153.1:0-7524 GCF_040653315.1 Streptomyces sp. NPDC047981
GGACGGCGTAGTCACCGCAGCCGGGGCACCAGCGCACTTCCTGGTCGGACTTGAAGTCCTTCATCGACTGCGCCGCTTCGGCCTTCGGCACGAGGTTCAGGAGCGTCTCACTCATCGATGGCCTCCTCGAGGGCCGAAGCGAGCTGCTCGGCCTTGAACGGCATGCCGTTGACCTGGGTGTGCGAGTGGGCGTCGACCAGGTACTTCGCCCGCACGAGCATGGCGAGCTGGCCGAGGTTCATCTCGGGCACCACTACCTTGTCGTAACGCTTGAGGACCTCTCCGAGATTCCTCGGGAAGGGGTTGAGGTGGCGCAGGTGGGCCTGGGCGATGGGGTGCCCGGCGCGGCGCAGCCGGCGGACGGCGGCGGTGATGGGTCCGTAGGTGGAGCCCCAGCCCAGGACGAGGGTCTTCGCGCCGTCCGGGTCGTCGACCGTGAGGTCGGGGACCTCGATGCCGTCGATCTTGGCCTGGCGGGTGCGGACCATGAGGTCGTGGTTGGCCGGGTCGTAGGAGATGTTGCCGGTGCCGTCCTGCTTCTCGATGCCGCCGATGCGGTGTTCGAGGCCGGGGGTGCCGGGCACGGCCCAGGGGCGGGCCAGGGTCTGCGGGTCGCGCTTGTAGGGCCAGAAGACCTCGGTGCCGTCGTCCAGGGTGTGGTTCGGTCCGGTGGCGAACGCCGTGGTCAGGTCCGGGAGTTCCGCCACCTCGGGGATGCGCCAGGGTTCGGAGCCGTTGGCGAGGTAGCCGTCGGAGAGGAGGAAGACCGGGGTGCGGTAGGTGAGCGCGATCCGGGCGGCCTCGATCGCCGCGTCGAAGCAGTCCGCGGGCGTCTTCGGCGCGACCACCGGGACCGGGGCCTCGCCGTTGCGGCCGTACATCGCCTGCAGCAGGTCCGCCTGCTCGGTCTTGGTCGGCAGGCCCGTCGAGGGGCCGCCGCGCTGGATGTCCACGATCAGCAGCGGCAGTTCCAGCGACACCGCGAGCCCGATGGTCTCCGACTTCAGTGCCACACCCGGCCCTGAGGTGGTGGTGACCGCGAGGGAGCCGCCGAACGCCGCGCCCAGCGCCGCGCCGATGCCGGCGATCTCGTCCTCGGCCTGGAACGTGCGCACACCGAAGTTCTTGTGACGCGACAGCTCGTGCAGGATGTCCGACGCCGGAGTGATCGGGTACGAACCCAGATACAGCGGCAGGTCGGCCTGGCGGGAGGCGGCGATCAGGCCGTAGGACAGGGCCAGGTTCCCGGAGATGTTCCGGTAGGTGCCGGTCGGGAAGGCGCTGGTCGCGGGTGCGACCTCGTAGGAGACGGCGAAGTCCTCGGTCGTCTCGCCGAAGTTCCAGCCGGCGCGGAACGCGGCCACGTTCGCCTCGGCGATCTGCGGCTTCTTCGCGAACTTCTGCCGCAGGAAGGTCTCGGTGCCCTCGGTGGGCCGGTGGTACATCCAGGACAGCAGCCCGAGCGCGAACATGTTCTTGCTCCGCTCGGCCTCCTTCCGCGAAAGCCCGAAGTCCTTCAGCGCCTCGATCGTCAGCGTCGTCAACGGCACCGGATGCACCCGGTAGGCGTCCAGCGAACCGTCCTCCAGCGGAGACGTCGCGTAGCCCACCTTCGCCATCGCCCGCTTGGCGAACTCATCGGTGTTCACGATGATCTCGCCGCCCCGCGGCACATCGTCGATGTTCGCCTTCAACGCCGCCGGATTCATCGCGACCAGCACGTTCGGCGCGTCACCCGGGGTCAGGATGTCGTGGTCGGCGAAGTGCAGCTGGAACGAGGAGACACCCGGCAGCGTGCCGGCAGGAGCCCTGATCTCGGCCGGGAAGTTCGGCAGCGTCGACAGATCGTTCCCGAACGACGCCGTCTCCGAGGTGAACCTGTCACCCGTCAGCTGCATACCGTCACCGGAGTCACCGGCGAACCGAATGATCACCCGATCGAGTCGGCGGACTTCCTTCTCGTCGCCGTGGTGGGGCGCCGCCGGGGCGCTGCGCTGCTCCCCGACCAGGGCCTCACCGGCCTCGCTACTGACCTGGCTGGTCACTGAACTGGACCTCCCTCGCGGCAAGGGTCTCTCCGCCAGAGGCGGGAGAAGGCTCGCGGGGCGGACGGCGAACCGCCCGGCCCCGTGGCCCACCCTACGACGGTGGGATGGCCCTCCCCGGGACTTCTCGCATCGTGGACCTCGTTTTGAGATGCCCTCTTGCCCTGAATCGTCACGTTCTGTCGCCCCCCAGGATCTTCCGGAAAGTCGCGTTCCGCTCGTTCTTAGGTCTTAGGTCCGAATCCAGCCATCTGACAGAGTGTCAGGTAATCAGGAGTTCAGGTAGGTCAGCACGGCGAGTACCCGACGGTGATCCCCGTCACTCGGTGACAGGCCCAGCTTCAGGAAGATGTTGCTGACGTGCTTCTCCACCGCGCCGTCGCTCACGACGAGCTGCCGCGCGATCGCCGAATTGGTCCGGCCCTCCGCCATCAGGCCCAGGACCTCGCGTTCTCGCGGGGTGAGGTTCGCCAGGACGTCCTGCTTGCGGCTCCGGCCGAGCAGCTGCTGGACGACCTCGGGGTCGAGCGCCGTACCGCCCCTGGCCACCCGGACCACGGCGTCCACGAACTCGCGGACCTCGGCCACCCGGTCCTTCAGGAGATAGCCCACTCCCCGGCTGGATCCGGCCAGAAGCTCGGTGGCGTACTGCTCCTCCACGTACTGCGAAAGGACCAGGACCCCCACTGCGGGGTAATCCTTGCGCAAGCGCACCGCCGCCCGGACCCCTTCGTCCGTGTGCGTCGGGGGCATCCGTACGTCCGCCACCACCACGTCCGGCAGCGCGCCCTCGCCCGCCAGCTCGGCCACGGTCTTGACCAGGGCCTCCCCGTCACCCACACCGGCGACGACCTCGTGCCCCCGGTCGGTCAGCAACCGGGTCAGGCCCTCGCGGAGCAGCACTGAATCCTCGGCGATGACCACGCGCACCCTGTCCGCCACGTCTTCCACGACCCTGAAGCCCCCATGTTCCGCTGATCTCTGCGGCTCCAGCATCGCACTACGCCGCCCCTTCGGGGGCGGATCGCCCGGCTCCGCCCGGTGCGAAGGGTCACGCCCTCCAGGGCAGCTCGGCCGTGATCGTCGTCGGGCCGCCCGCGGGCGAGTCCACGGCCAGGACCCCGTCGACCGCGTCGAGCCGCTCCGTGAGACCGGCGAGGCCCCGGCCCGCCGCGGTGTCCGCACCGCCCCGGCCGTCGTCCCGCACCTGGAGCAGCAGCCGGTCGCCGACCTGCCACACGTCCACCCAGGCGCGCCGCGCCTCCGCGTGCTTGGACACGTTCTGCAGCAGCTCGGACACGGTGAAGTAGGCGATGCCCTCGATCGCCGGCACGGGCCGGGTCGGGAGGTCCACGTCCACCGAGACCGGGACCGTGCAGCGCGAGGCCACCGCCGACAGGGCCGCGTCCAGGCCCCGGTCGGTGAGGACCGCCGGGTGGATGCCCCGGGCCAGGTCCCGCAGCTCCTGAAGCGCCGTCTTCACCTCGCCGTGCGCCTCGTCGACCATCCGGGCCGCCGCCTGCGGATCCTCCGCGAGCTTCTCCTTCGCGAGCCCCAGATCCATGGCGAGGGCGACGAGCCGGGCCTGCGCGCCGTCGTGCAGATCGCGCTCGATGCGGCGCAGGTCGGCGGCGGCGGTGTCGACGACCACGCCCCGGTCCGACTCCAGCTCCGTGACGCGGGTCGCGAGCCGCGACGGTCCGAGCAGCCCGGCGACCATCAGCCGGTCCACCGAGACCAGCGCGCGGATGATCCACGGCCCGGCGAGCACGAACAGCAGACCGACGGCGCTGGTCACGGCGATCTCGAAGGGGGAGTCCAGGTAGAAGGCGTGCGTCCGGTCGCCGTACAGCTGGATGCCGTCCTGCCCCGCGTACAGCGGGAAGACCCACTGCCAGAGCGGGTACGTGAACATGGCCCAGCCGTACATCCAGAAGGCCACCGAGACCGTGAACGCGAAGATCGCCCACGGCATGTACAGGAGCGCGTACAGCAGGTGCCGCCAGGACGCGCCGCTCTTCAGCGTCGCCCCCATCCACGACAGGGCCCCGCCGGTACGGCCCCGGGCCGGCTCGGGAGGTGCCACGTCGAGACCGAGCAGCCCGCGCGCCCGGGCCCGTTCCACGGCGCCGAAGCCCCGGCAGAGCGCCAGGGCGCCGGCCAGGACCGGGATGCCGAGGAAGGTCACCAGGAGACCGGCTCCCGCCGCGACGAGGGCGATGGAGAAGGCGAAGTAGAAGCAGCTGAGCGGCAGCCCGAGCGCCAGATAGCCGAACTCGCGCCAGGTGCGGGCCTCGAACGGCGCGCGGATCGCGGCGGGAAGACGGAAGGAGGCGGCCATCGCGGTGGTCCGTTTCTGCTCGGGGGAGGGGCGTCAGGGGTACGACACAAGGGTTCCGCGCGGGCGTCCCCGGGACCATGAGGGAGGTGGGCGTCTCCGCCCGGGGGTTTTCCCTACCAGGGGCGGGCGCACGGCAGCCCGCTCAGGCCTACGCCCCCGTCGGCCTGGCCCGCCACGGCAGTTCCGCCGTGACCGTCGTCGGGCCGCCCTCGGGCGAGTCGAGGACGAAGAGCCCGTCCACCGCGCCCAGACGCTCCGCGAGCCCCGCCATTCCGGTACCGCCGTCGAGCCGCGCGCCGCCCTTCCCGTCGTCCTGCACCTGGAGCAGCAGCCGGTCGTCGCGCCGCCAGACGTCCACGGAGGCGGACCGGGCCCGCGCGTGCTTGGAGACGTTCTGCAGCAGCTCGGAGACGGTGAAGTAGGCGATGCCCTCGATCGCCTCCGCGGGCCGCTCGGCCAGGTCGACCGTCACCTTCACCGGGACGGTGCAGCGCGCCGCGATCGACGAGAGCGCCGCGTCCAGGCCGCGGTCGGTGAGGACGGCGGGGTGGATGCCCCGGGCGAGATCGCGCAGTTCCTGGAGCGCGAGCTTCACCTCGCCGTGGGCCTCGTCGACCATCGCCGCCGCGGCCTCCGGGTCCTCCAGGAGCTTCTCCTTCGCCAGACCGAGCCCCATCGCGAGGGCGACGAGCCGGGCCTGCGCCCCGTCGTGCAGATCGCGCTCGATGCGGCGCAGATCGGCGGCGGCGGTGTCCACGACCACGCCCCGGTCCGACTCCAGCTCGGCGATCCGCCGCTCCAACTCGTCCGAGGGCGACAGCAGCCCGCGCACCATGACCCGGTCGACGGTGGACAGACCGCGCGCCACGAACGGGAGCACCGGCCAGAGCACGATCAGCGAGACGAGGGTGACGGCGAAGGTCACGATGCCCCAGGGCAGCCGGATGAAGCCGTACAGCATCGTCCGCCAGCCGACCGGGTCCTTCAGCGCTGTCCACAGCCAGTTGAGGAAGCCGTGCCGGCGGGGGAGCGGGCTGGGCTCCTCCACGCGTACGTCGAGCAGCGCGCGGGCCCGCGCCCGTTCGGACCGGCCGATCCCGCGCGCCCCGGTCAGGCCGAACGCGAGCAGCGGCAGGCCGACCACCGTGACGGCGAGACCGACGCCGATCGCGACCGACGCCACCGTGTAGACGAAACCGACCAGGCCGGTCAGCAGGTTGGTGAGGAGGAAGGAGATCTCCTTCCAGGTCTGCCGGCCGTACGCGGGGCGGACGGGCGGCAGCGGGGTGTCGGTCTCGGCGTTCATGTGCCAAGCGTGCCGGTCGGCGGGCCCGGCACGCCATGGGGTACGTAGGTGAAGGAGAGTAGGGGTAACCCCACTGTTCAACCCGTGACACACCGCTTACGGCATCTTTAGCAGGGCCTAGACTCCCGTGCGTACAGAACGCGCGTACAGAACGTGCGTACCGAACACAGAACGTCGAAGCGGGCAGGAAGCGAGGGGTGGACGTGCCGGATCCGACCGTACGGGCAGGCATCGGACTCGCGTCGGACTACTTCGAGTCGTACTCCGTCGTCGGTCTCCTCGCCGTCATCGGCGTGCTCTTCGTCGCCGTGGCGTTCGGCGCGGGCCGGCTGCTGCGACCGGTCGTCCCGACGCCGGAGAAGCTGCTGACGTACGAGTGCGGTGTCGACCCCGTGGGTGAGGGCTGGGCCCACACCCAGGTCCGCTACTACGTGTACGCGTTCCTGTACGTGATCTTCGCCGTCGACTCGATCTTCCTCTTCCCGTGGGCGACCGTGTTCGCCGCGCCCGGGTACGGCGCGACGACGCTGGTCGAGATGTTCATCTTCCTCGGCTTCCTGGCCGTGGGCCTGCTCTACGCGTACAAGAAGGGCGTCCTGACATGGACGTGACCCCGAACCCGAACCCGACGCCGCTGCCGGCTCCCACCCTCGGTCCGCTGGCCCGTCTGACGCCGGAGCCGATGAAGGTGGTCCTGAACTGGGGCCGCCGCTACAGCCTCTGGGTCTTCAACTTCGGCCTCGCCTGCTGCGCGATCGAGTTCATCGCCGCGTCGATGGCCCGCCACGACTTCATCCGGCTCGGTGTGATCCCCTTCGCGCCCGGCCCGCGCCAGGCCGACCTCATGATCGTCTCCGGCACGGTGACGGACAAGATGGCGCCGGCGGTGAAGCGTCTCTACGAGCAGATGCCGGAGCCCAAGTACGTCATCTCCTTCGGCGCCTGCTCGAACTGCGGCGGTCCGTACTGGGACTCGTACTCGGTGACCAAGGGCGTCGACCAGATCATCCCGGTCGACGTGTACGTGCCGGGCTGCCCGCCGCGTCCCGAGGCGCTGCTGCAGGGCATCCTCAAGCTCCAGGAGAAGATCGCGCGCGAGTCCCTGGCGGCGCGGTACTCCGGCCCGTCGGTCGGCCAGCTGACCAGCGGCCTGGTGGCCGCGCCCGAGCCGGGCGGTGACAAGTGAGCGGGAACGCGTACGACTCCCTCCCCGAGGCCGTGACCGAGGTCTTCGGCGAGGAGGCGACGGCCGAGCGGGCGTACGACCTGCTGACGGTGGACGTCCCGGTCGGCTCCTGGATCGCCGCGCTCGAGATCGCGCGGGACAAGCTGGGCTGCACGTACTTCGACTGGCTGAGCGCGGTGGACGAGCCGGGCGTGGGCTTCCGCGTCTGCGCGCACGTGGCGGCCCTGGAGGGCGGCGTGGTGCGCCGTCTCCTCGTACGGACGACGGTCAGCCACGAGGCGCCGGTGCTGCCGACGGCGGTACCGGTGTACGCGGGCGCGGAGTGGCACGAGCGCGAGACGCACGAGATGTTCGGCGTGGCCTTCACGGACCACCCGAACCTCGTCCCGCTGCTCCTGCCGGAGAGCTTCGAGGGCCATCCGCTGCGCAAGGACTTCGTGCTCGCGGCGCGCGTCGCGAAGGCGTGGCCGGGCGCGAAGGAGCCGGGGGAGTCCGAGCACGGTGGCCCCAAGCGCCGTCAGATGCTCCCGCCCGGCGTCCCGGACCCCAACGACTGGGGCCCGTTGAAGGGCCAGCTTCCCCCGGCCCCGGCCCGGCCGGCCCGCACCCCGCGTGCGGGCGCCGGTGCCGCCGGTGCGGGTGCCGC
>NZ_JBEZNQ010000154.1:0-7437 GCF_040653315.1 Streptomyces sp. NPDC047981
CTCGATAGCGGAGCTATCGGGGCGTTTCGGCAACGCGGCGAGGTGCCGTGCCAGGCGCCGCGGCCCCGGTCATGATCCGCCGGACAGGCCCTAGCCCTCGCGGTACTCCACCGGGTCGGCGTCCGGGTCGTGGTCGCGGTAGCGGGCGAGGCGTTCCAGGAGGGTGCCCGGGTCCTTGTCCCCCACGGTGGCCAGGAGGGCGTAGAACGGCACTTCGCCGACGCCGTCCCTGACGGTGGGCTGGTTGACGAACGGCCGCTCCAGGTAGATGTTCCGCTCCACCTCGTCCCGGGGGATCCCGGCGGCGGCCTCGCGGTAGGTCCAGGCCCCGTGCCGGTGGCGGACGGCGACCTCGCCGACGTACCAGACGGCGCCCTGGACGAACGGGGTGTCCTCGGCGGCCCGGTAGACCTCCTTGTCGGGGAACCTGTCCACCATCAGCCGCCCCAGGGTCTCCAGCGACTCCGGGGAGAAGTCCCAGGTCCCGGCCCCGGCGGCGGACCCGGTCCCGGCCTCCGCCGCCCAGGCGGCGTGGCCGTCCGCGCGCTCGGCGAGCCAGCCCGCGAGCCAGGGGTGCGGGGCGTCGGCCGCCCCCGGGTCGAGGCCGGGGGTGGCTTGCTTGGCGGGCTTCCAGCCGGGCTCCGCCACCCGCTCGCGGTGCGCCGCGACCGCCACGCGCAGCGCGTCGGCGGCCTCGGTGAACGCGCCGGACCTGTCCCGCTCCTGCGCGGCGACGATCAGCCCCAGTGGGTCGAGCGGAGCCAGGCCGAGCGCCGGGTCGGGCAGGACGACCGGACGGTCGTCGGCGCTCCAGGCCCAGCGTCCGCCGCCGACCACCATGAGCGCCTCGCCGAGGTAGGCCATCGCGCCCTGGAGGAAGTCCTGCGACTCGGGCGTGCCTTCGGGCCGGTACGTGAAGACCAGGGCGTCCTCCAGCAGGCCGAGCGACTCCGCCGACATGTCCGGGGTGAAGTCCTCGGGGGTGTACCAGGTGTCCAGCCGCATCACGCGGGCCGGTACGTCCTCGATCCACTCGGCCAGCCGCTCGCCGTCCGTGGTGCCGTCCGCGGTCCCGTCCGTGATGCCGTCCGTGGTGCCGTTCGTGGTGTCAGACATGCCCGCCACTCTAGACAGGAGGCGACCGCGACGGCCGAAGTGGCAGACTGCGCGGGCGAGTTACACCGCACAACCTTGGCGTGTCCCTGCCACTTTCTTCACACGGCCCTCCTATGGTGAGTGACCATCAGGTCACTTCCACGGGGGCCGTGCCCTGATACCCGACCGACGCACCTTCAACCCGTGGCCCCCTGACCATGGGACCGATCATCTTGACCACCGCCATCACACGGCGCTCCAGTTGGTTCGGCCGCGCGGCCGTCCTGGCGTTGAGCGTCGGCATACTCTCCGGCAGTCTGCCGATCCTGGACAACGTCCAGGAGGCAGCGGCCGCCGCCAAGCGCTGTACCGACATGTACCAGACGCCCAACTCGGCGCCCCGGCTGGGAAGCCTGCCCGGCTTCAAGGCCCCGGGGAAGTACCAGTGGCGCACGCTCGGGGACACCAAGCGCACGTACTCCTTCGACAACCCGCGCAAGCGCCTCTCGGGCCTCGACCTGCCCAGCGCCGAGGAACTGGACAAGATCCTCCCGGACCCGAGCAAGTACGACAACGCCTCCCCGCAGCACGCCTGGGCGTACTGGAAGCAGAACCAGGCCGGGAAGCAGCCCTACAAGGGCACCTTCAACGAGTACGTGAACAGCTACTACGTCAACGGCGAGGCCAACGCCCGGGGCGGCAACGCCTACGAGGCCGAGGTGGCCCGGTACTTCAAGCTGGGCGGCCAGAACTGGTACTGCCAGTACTCCATGGCCGAGGAGATGCCGGAGCTCTTCCAGGAACTCGTCGAGGAACTGGGCGAGGAGAACGTCAAGAAGGACCGCCGCTTCGACGCGATCAAGACCAGCGGCCGAGACAAGATCATCTACGAGTTCAAGTCGGGCACGAAGCAGATCGACACCAAGCAGCTGCTCGTGGACCAGGCCCTGGCCAAGCGGGGCTACAAGGTCGTGTACGTCTTCGGTGAGCCGCCGAGCAAGGCGGTCGAGGCGCGGCTGCGGGCGCACGGCGTCTCCTGGTACCAGCACCGCGCGGTGCCGGACGCCCGGTACACCCCGCACCCGCAGTACACCCGTCAGGACCCGGCCTTCAGCGGCAAGAACTGCCCCACCACCACCCTGGCCTCGGCCAAGGCGGCCGGCTGCGGCAGCTCCCGGGGCGCGGCCAACGACTTCGCCCGCAACTCCGGTCGGACGAAGGAAGAGGCGCAGCGTCGCCAGGCGGCCGCCCGACAGGCGCCCGGCGCACCGTTCCGGATGCGGGGCCCCGGTGGCATCGACTTCACCACCATGGAGCTGCGGTACATCACCGAGCCCGTCAAGGGCAAGGGCATGGACTACGGCTTCAAGGCCAGGATGAACGACGACGAGGACGAGAACCCCTCGTGGGGCGGCGGGGCGAAGATCGACCTCTCGTCCGACGCGATGTTCACCTGGCTGGCGCTGCACCCCAACCGGTTCTGGGTGAACCTCAACCCCGACCAGCCGGACCAGGTCACCGACGACAAGCTCGCCAAGACCGACGCGGGTCGCGTCCTGCTCGAGGCGGACCTGGAGATGAAGCACGACCTGGCCCGGGTGATGGTTCCGGACAACCCGGTCGGCAACCGGCTGTGGGACTCGTTCCAGCACGTCAACGGCGCTCCTTGCTGGAAGACGTACCGGTACTACATCGAGCCTGCCCCGGCCCAGGTGCGCGAGGAGGACGGCAAGCTCTACATCCTCGACGCTCCCATGGACGTCAAGGCCGCGAAGATCGACTTCAGCGAGGGCTTCAAGTGCAAGCAGCCCGAGTCGGTCCAGGAGTACAACTTCCGGCAGATCCAGGAGATCGCGATCCCCGAGGTCGAGAAGCTGGTCAACACGGCGCCCCAGTACGCCGATCTGCGCAGCGTCTACACCTCCCGGATCGCCGCCGAGTGGATCAAGCAGCGCGACGCGGTGAAGCCCGGTGACTTCCACGCGATCATCGGCTCCGACGACGCGACCGCCTGGCCCTCGCGCACGAAGTGGGACCGCGACAAGATCTACGCGGACTACCTGAAGTCCTTCCGTGAGGGCGACTTCCACTTCAAGCGGACGTACCCGCAGGACGGTTCCGTCCTGGAGTTCTCCTTCTACCTGGGTGGCGTGGACTTCTCCAAGCAGCCCAAGCAGAACGTCTCCAAGGCCCGCTTCCAGGCGGAGAACCCGGAGATGCCCGACACGGTGAACGCCGCCGTGAAGTCGACCACCGCCTACGCCGACACGGACACCGCCTTCCTCGGCGGCAACAACACCGGCAAGGGCGACGGCGGTACGACTCCCACGCCGACGCCCACCCCGACCAAGCCGGGCCCCGACCCGACCGACAAGCCGTCGACCCCGGCCCCGAGCCCCTCGACGCCGGGCAACGGCAACGGGAGCGGCGGGCAGACCCCGCCGGCGAAGGACCCTGACGGCGACCTCGCCGACACGGGCTCCAGCACGCCCGTCGGCCTGATCGTGGGCCTCGCGGCCGTCCTCGCGGCGGCCGGCGCGGGCCTGATCTGGTGGAAGCGCCGCCGCACCACGGCCGACGGCTGATCCACCACCCGCTGAGCACCACTCTCTCGGCCCCGTACCCGCCCCGGGTACGGGGCCGAGTCGCGCCGCGCCGCGTCAGGACGCCAGCGCCGCCGACAGGGCCGCGATGCGCTCCGGGCCCACCCGGCAGCAGCCGCCGATCAGCCGGGCCCCGGCCCCGGGCCAGTCCCGCATCCGGTCCGGGTCGAAGGACCCGGCGCCGCGCCATCCCCGGGCCCCGGCGTCCCACACCTCCCCGCTGTTGGGGTAGACCACGACCGGCTTCCCGGTCGTCTCCGCCGCGATCCCCACGGCGCGCGCCGCGTCCGCCGGCTCACAGCAGTTGACCCCGACCGCGACCACCTGCTCGACCCCCGCGACGAGCGCGAACGCCTCGGCGAGCGCCTGCCCGGCCCGGGTCCGCTCCCCCGCCACGGTGTACGAGAGCCAGACCGGCACCCCGCACCCCTCGACGGCCCGCAGCAACGCCTCCGCCTCCCCCGTGTCCGGCACCGTCTCCAGGGCCAGCACGTCCGGCCCCGCCGCCGCGAGCGCCTCGACCCGGGGCCGGTGGAACCGCTCCAGCTCGCGCACCGTCAGCCCGTACCGGCCGCGGTACTCGCTGCCGTCGGCGAGCATCGCTCCGTACGGCCCCACCGAGGCGGCCACCCACACCGGCTCGGCCGCGCCCTCCCCCGCCGCCCTCGCCAGCTCCACGCTCCGTCCGAGCAGCCGCGCCGCCTCCGCCCCGGCCACGCCGCGCCGGGCGAAGCCCTCGAAGGTGGCCTGGTAGCTCGCGGTGATCAGCACCCGGGCGCCCGCCCGCACATAGGCGGTGTGCGCCGCCCCGATCTGCTCGGGCCCGTCGGCGAGGAGCCGCGCCGACCACAGCGCGTCGCTCAGGTCGCAGCCCTGGGCCTCCAACTGGTTGGAGAGCCCGCCGTCGAGGACGAGCACCTCCTCGGCGAGCGCCTCGGCAAGGGTGTGGACGGGCCTCATCGGTGCGCCTCCACTCAGCCGAGCTGCGCCTGGACCTGGGCGGAGATCAGCTCCAGGTGGTCCAGGTCGGCCAGGTCGAGGACCTGGAGGTAGATCCGGGACGATCCGATCGCGCCGTACCGCCCGATCTTGTCGACGACCTCGGCGGGCGAGCCTGCCAGACCGTTCGCCTTCAGCTCCTCCACGTCGCGCCCGATGGCCGCCGCCCGGCGGGCGACCTCCGCGTCGTCCTTGCCGACGCAGACCACCAGGGCGTTGGAGTACACCAGGTCGTCGGCCCGGCGACCCGCGGCCTCGGCGGCGGCCCGGACCCGCCCGAACTGCCGCTCGCTGTCCTCGATCGAGGCGAAGGGGATGTTGAACTCGTCGGCGTACCGCGCGGCCAGCCTCGGCGTCCGGGTCGCGCCGTGACCGCCGATGAGCACCGGGATCCGGTCCTGGGCCGGCTTGGGCAGCGCCGGCGAGTCCGCCAACTGGTAGAACTCGCCCTCGTAGGAGAACTTCGCACCCACCTCGGTCTTCCACAGCCCCGTGACGATCGCCAGCTGTTCCTCGAGGCGGCCGAACTTCTCCTTGGGGAAGGGGATCCCGTAGGCCCGGTGCTCCTCCTCGAACCAGCCCGCGCCCAGGCCCAGTTCGACCCGGCCGCCGGACATCCGGTCGACCTGGGCGACCTGGATGGCCAGGACGCCGGGCAGTCGGAAGGTGCCCGCGGTCATCAGCGTGCCGAGCCGGATCCGCCGGGTCTCCCGGGCGAGCCCGGCCAGCGTGATCCAGGCGTCGGTCGGCCCGGGCAGCCCGTCGGCGGAGCCCATGCTGACGTAGTGGTCGGAGCGGAAGAAGGCGTCGAAGCCGAGGTCCTCGGTGGCCTTGGCGACCGTGAGCAGGGTGTCGTAGTCGGCCCCTTGCTGGGGCTCGGTGAAGATTCGAAGATCCATACCTCCATCCTGCACCTCCGGGCCGCCGTCAACCTCCTCGTCAGCCGGGGGGCGGGTCCTGCCCGGTCGGGTGAATATCGGGCCCCCTGGCGGGGCGCGTCCTGCCAGGCCAGTGACCGTGGCCCGGCGCGCGTCGTTGGCTCGGGCGGTGCCGGACCGCCCGGCGCCCGCGTGCCGGCGGCCGCTGCCGGTGCGTCGTTCTCCCGTGTGGCCCTTCCCCCGAGGGAAGGGCCTGGGCCGAGGAGGCCGCCATGTCCCAGGAAGCCGCGCCCGAAAGGGCGATGCCCGAGCAGCCGGTGCAGCAGTCCGTGCCCGAGCAGAAGGGCTCCGGCGCCCCGAAGGGCCTGCTGCAGCAGATGGAGGAGCTGATGGCGGCGCTCACCGCCGATCTGTCGCAGCTCGACGCCGACCTCCAGTCCTCCGCGGACCGGCTGGAGGACCGGGCGAGCGACGAGCCCCGCGCGGACTGACCCCGTCCCGGCCGCCCGCCGGCGGCTCATGACGCCCCCGCCGGACCCGCCCGGCCCCGAGCGGCATCGGGCGGCCGGTCCCGCTCCCGCACGGCGAGTCGGCGCAGCATCCCGCGCACCCGGTCGTTGGCCTCGTCGGCGGCGTCGATGGCCTCGATGCACTGCCAGTACAGCCCCTCCTCGTCGGTCGCACAGGCCACGCCGACCAGGGCGATCCCCACTTCCCCGAGCAGCACCCCGAGGTGGGTCAACGCCACGCGGGGGTTCACCACTTCGGTGAGCTGGGCCGCTCTCGGCCCGCCCGTCCCGAGCAGCGGGTAGTCGGCCACGATGCCGCGTCCGCCGCCGATCTCGCTCAGCCCCCGCGCCTCGCTCCGCAGCTCCTGCGGTCCGCAGAGGGCGAGTCGACTCCCTATCGCCTGCGCGAGGGCCTGGGCCTGCCAGGCCTCCGCGACGATGTCCCATGCCGTCCCCGCTCCCGCGAGCGCGTGCCGGCCTGCCGCGATCAATCGCTCCGCTTCCATGTGCGCCGCCCCCGTTCGTACGACTTACTGCCCACTGACTCCACTACCCAGCGTGAAGGTGCCTGAGCCCCCACGCCAGAGGAATTCGGAAATCTGTGGACAGTAAGCTCGATGGGGAAATCGCGATCACTCCGAAGAGTGACGAAAACCGTTTTCGGTCAGGTCGTCGCCCCGCCCGGGGGCCGTCCGGCCGGGAATCGGAGTTCGTTCCTGTCGATCTTCGCCGCCAGCGCGGCGAGCGCGTCCACGCCCAACACCTCGCAGAACTGCAGCAGATACGCCAGCACGTCGGCGACCTCGTCCTCGACCCGGTGGGCCGTGTCCGGCTCGTCCATCACCCGCTCCGCCTGTTCGGGCGTCAACCACTGGAAGATCTCCAGGAGTTCGGCCGCCTCGACGCTGAGCGCCGCCGCCAGGTTCTTCGGGGTGTGGTACGGCTGCCACTCCCGCGCCGCCGCGAACTCGGCCAGTCTGCGCTGCAATCCCGCTACATCCAGTTCACTCACGCCCCAGGTCTACCACCGTCACCCCCGGCGTCTCGCGCGCGTACCGGGCCACCGGCTCCCCCACCGAGCCCACGAGCCGGATGTGCCCACCGGCGCCGATGCCGGCGGCGAGCCCGAGCAGCGCGCGGAGCTGACGTCCGTCGAGGGACCGGTCGAGACCGTCGGCGAGGACCGTCAGCGTCCGCATCGCGGAGGGCACCTCGCCGAGCTGGTCCATGGCGAGCACCCCGGGCCCGGTGAGCAGGACCAGCGCGAGGGCGAGGTAGCGCAGTTCGCCGTCGCCGAGCCGGCCGAGCGGCGTCGCGAACGGGGCCCTGCGCGGCGCCGGGACCACGGCGCCC
>NZ_JBEZNQ010000155.1:0-7126 GCF_040653315.1 Streptomyces sp. NPDC047981
CGGCGCCGTCGCGCTCGGCCGTGGCGGGGACGCGCCCGTGCCCGCCGCCGACAGCGGCTCGGCCGTCCCCTTCCACGGCGCCCACCAGGCCGGGATCGCGACGGCCGTCCAGGACCGGCTGCACTTCGCCGCGTTCGACGTGAAGACGGAGGACCGGGCCGAACTCGTCCAGCTCCTGAAGGACTGGACGCGGGCCGCCGAGCGGATGACGGCAGGGCACGAGGTCGGCGAGGGCGCGTACGGTGGTCTGCCGGAGGCCCCGCCGGACGACACCGGCGAGGCCCTCGGCCTCAAGCCGTCCCGGCTCACCCTCACCATCGGCTTCGGGCCCTCCCTCTTCGACGACCGGTTCGGGCTGAAGGACCGGCGGCCCGGCGCCCTGGTCGACCTGCCCGCGTTCCCCGGCGACAACCTGGACCGGACGCGCAGCGGCGGCGACCTGTGCGTCCAGGCCTGCGCGGACGACCCTCAGGTGGCCGTGCACGCGATCCGGAACCTGGCCAGGATCGGCTTCGGCAAGGTCGCCGTCCGCTGGTCGCAGCTCGGCTTCGGCAAGACGTCCTCCACCACCCCCGACGCGCAGACCCCGCGCAACCTCTTCGGCTTCAAGGACGGCACCCGCAACATCGCGGGCACCGACACCGCCGGCCTCGACCAGCACGTCTGGGTCGCCGCCAAGGACGCCCCGGGCGCGGCCGCCTGGATGACGGGCGGCTCGTACCTGGTCGCGCGCCGGATCCGGATGAACGTCGAGACCTGGGACCGTACTCCGCTCCAGGAGCAGGAGGACATCTTCGGGCGCGACAAGAAGGAGGGCGCGCCCGTCGGCAAGGCCAAGGAGCACGACGAGCCGTTCCTGAAAGCGATGAAGCCGGAGGCCCATGTGCGCCTCTCGCACCCGGACTCCAACAACGGGGCGACGATCCTGCGCCGCGGCTACTCCTTCACGGACGGCACCGACGGCCTCGGCCGGCTGGAGGCGGGCCTGTTCTTCCTCGCGTACCAGCGGGACGTCCGTACCGGATTCATCCCGGTGCAGACCTCGCTGGCCCGCGCGGACGTCCTCAACGAGTACATCCAGCACGTGGGTTCGGCGCTCTTCGCCGTCCCGCCGGGCGTCCGGGACTCGGACGACTGGTGGGGCCGGGCGCTGTTCTCCTGAGAGCGGGAAGGGACCGACGTGTTCGGCAACTATCTGATCGGGCTGCGCGAGGGCCTCGAAGCCGGTCTGGTCGTCTGCATCCTCATCGCCTATCTGGTGAAGACCGGGCGCCGGGACGCCCTGAGGCCGATCTGGATCGGCATCGGGGTGGCGGTCGGGATCGCGCTCGCCTTCGGTGCCGGTCTCGAGTTCGGCTCGCAGGAGCTGACGTTCGAGGCCCAGGAGCTGCTGGGCGGCTCGCTCTCCATTCTCGCGGTGGCCCTGGTCACCTGGATGGTGTTCTGGATGCGGCGCACGGCGCGGCATCTCAAGGCGGAGCTGCACGGCAGGCTGGACTCGGCGCTGCGGATGGGCACCGGAGCCCTGGTCGCGACCGCCTTCCTGGCGGTGGGCCGCGAGGGCCTGGAGACGGCGCTCTTCGTCTGGGCGTCCGTGCGGGCGTCCTCGGACGGCACGTCGGCGCCGCTCGTCGGAGTGCTGCTCGGCATCGCCACGGCGGTGCTCCTCGCCTGGCTGTTCTACCGCGGTGCGCTGCGGATCAACCTGGCGCGGTTCTTCACCTGGACCGGCGGCATGCTGGTCGTGGTGGCGGCCGGTGTCCTCGCGTACGGCGTGCACGACCTGCAGGAGGCGCGCTTCCTGGACGGTCTCGCGGACAAGGCGTTCGACGTCTCGGCGACGATCCCGCCGGACAGCTGGTACGGGACGCTCCTCAAGGGCGTCTTCAACTTCCAGCCCGACCCGACGGTCCTTCAGGTCACGGTGTGGGCGCTCTATCTGATCCCGACGCTCGCGCTGTTCCTGGCCCCGGTAGGGTCGGGTCCGTCCGTGCCGGTGGAGAAGCAGAAGGCGACCGATGAGAAGGCCGAGGCGCCCGTCGAGGGCACGAACTGAGCTGTCGACGGCACGCGCCGGACTGGGGCGGCCGTCGAGGGTTCTCGTGGCGACGGCGGTCGCGGGCGCGCTCGCGCTGACGGCGAGCGGCTGTGTGACCGTGCACGGCGAGCGGGAGGTCGTCCCGGCGGCCACGAAGACCGAGGCCGCGCAGGCGCTCGCGGACTTCCTCGCCGCGTACAACGAGGCCGACAAGGAGCACGACCCCAAGCTGGACGCGGACCGGGTCACGGGCGCGTTCGGGGCGATCAACCAGGCCGCGATGAAGGCCCGTTCGGTCACCCAGCCGGACGGCAACCCGGAGCACAAGCCCCTGGAGCTCACCGACGCGACGTTCGTCGTGCCGAAGAAGGCGGGCTGGCCGCGCTGGTTCGTCGCGGACGCCGACTCCAACCGGGACACCGGCACGGAGAACAGCGACAACCGCTGGCTCATCGCCTTCGTGCGCAACGGCCCCGACCAGCTGTGGGAAGCCGCGTACCTGACGATCCTGACGCCCGACGAGCGCCCCGCGTTCAAGGCGGACGGCGGCTTCGCCGTCCCGGTCGCCGTGGACGCGACCGGCCTCGCGGTCGCGCCGAAGGACCTGGGCCGGAGCTACACCACGTTCCTCGGCGGCGGGGAGCTGGGCTCCTTCGCGTCCGGGCCGCACACCACCGGCTGGCGGGAGGAGCGGCAGAAGGAGGCGAAGCGGGTCGGCCTGGCGACGCAGTACGTCGACCAGCCGACGGACACCGGGGACTTCACGCCGCTGGCCCTGGCGACCGAGGACGGCGGAGCCCTCGTCTTCTTCGCGACGCGCTACTTCGAGCGGCAGACGGCGGCCCAGGGGTACCGGCCGAAGGTCGGCGACGAGGTGAAGGCGCTGATGACGGGCGAGGTGAAGAACACCGTCACGAAGGAGTGGGTGTCGAGCCAGTCGGTCCTGGTGAAGCCCGCGGGCACGACCGCGGACGCGGTCACGGTCGCGAGCCGGCTCCAGGGCGTCACGGCGGCGAAGGGCTCGTAGCCTCCGTACGTACGTGTGCGTGCCTGGGCGGCCCGCTCCCGCCCAGGGGCTGAACGGCCCTCGCGGAACCGCGCGCCCGGGCGGCGAACCGGTTCCTCAGCGGCGGCCCAGGGGCCAGGCGACCTCGGGTTCGGTGTGCTGGTCGCCGCGCTCGGCCGCGTGCCGGGCGCAGGCGTCGGTGAGGGTCTCCAGGAGGTTCAGCGGGTCGGGCAGTGCGTGCTCGGGGCCGCGGACCCAGGTGACCGACGTCTGCTCGTCCTCGTCACCGATGAGCCGGGCCGGCGGTACGAGGACGTAGCTGCCGCGGCAGTGCCAGCGAAGGCCCGGGTGCTCGTCCATGGTCTCGGGATGACAGTCCAGCTCGCAGGGCCACCACTCGTCCTCGTCCTCGGGGGTGCCGCGGGTGGCGGTGAAGAAGAGCATCCGGCCGCCGTCGCCCGCGCTCTCGGCGGACTCGGCGACGGGTCCGACCTCCACGCCCTGGTCGAGGAGCCGCTCCAGGGCGGCCCGGCCGGCCGCGAGCGGCACGTCGAGGACGTCGTGGACCATGCCGGTGGCCGTGATGAAGTTCGCCTCGGGCTGGTTGCTCGCCCAGCGCTCGATCTGGGCGGCGTCGGTGGTCGACTGCGTCTGCCAGGCGAAGGAGACGGGGTGCCGGGCGGGGGTCGGACAGCCGATGCGCTCGCAGGAGCAGCGGTAGCCGACGGGGTACGCGGCGGGGGCGAGGGGAAGTCCGGCGGCGGCGATCTCCAGGAGCAGCGCCTCGCGGCGGTTCTCGTCCTCGGCCACGGTGCGTTTCGGGCGCCTGCGCAGCCACTGCGCGAATCTGCTCTCCGTGCCGCGGTAGCGGCCGATACCGTCGCCCATCTATCCCCTCACACCTGTGCTCGCCCGTTCGGCTCTGCCCATCGTCGCATCTTCCGGTGCTTCAGGTGACCGGAGTCCCCTACCGGGGTACGTGACGGGGTTACGCCCTGGGCGCGAGCCCGCGCAGCGCGTAGTCGACGACGGTGTCGGCGTAGGCGTGGGTGAGCGGCAGGGTGCGGTGGAGCCAGCGGTGGTTCAGGGGTCCGACGAGCAGTTCCACGGCGACGCGGGGGTCGACGGCCGGGTCGACGTCGCCGGCCGCCTGGGCGGCCTCGATGCGGCGTACGTAGTACTGGAGCTGGGGTTCGAGGAGTTGCTCGACGAACTGGGCGCCGAGCCCGGGGTTCACGACGCCCTCGGCGGCCAGCGCCCGGGTGGGGGCGTCGTAGGTGGGGTCGTTCAGCTCGTCGACGGTGGCGCGGAGCACGTACTTCAGGTCGGCGGCGAGGTCGCCTGTGTCGGGGATCTCACTGTCGGCGTCGCCGCCGAGGGCCTCGTTCGCCTGCACGGCGAGGTCGAGGAAGGCGTCGAGGAGGACGGCGGCCTTGGAGGGCCACCAGCGGTAGATGGTCTGCTTGCCGACGCCGGCGCGGGCCGCGATGCCCTCGACGGTCGTCTTGGCGTACCCGGCCTCGGAGACGAGGGCGAGGGCGGCGTCGAAGATGGCGCGGCGGGAGCGCTCGCTGCGCCGGGAGGCGTCGGGGGCCTTGGCGGTGACCCCGGAGCTCGTGGCCCCGGAGCTCGTGGCGCCGGAACTCTTGGCCCCGGACCTCGTGGCGCCGGGGCCCTTGGTGTCGGAGCTCTTGGTCGTGGGGATCCTGGAGTCGGGCATGACCCCAATCTAGCAGCCAACGAGACGTAGCGTCTCGCTCAACTGTTCCCTCCTGATGTTCCGTGGAACCACCCGAACGGTTCACTGCGCCCAGCCGGTCGAAGGCGGACCATAAGCACCGTCCGACGACTGACTCTCCGTCCGTGAGGAGCTCTCATTGCGCCAGACCCCGCGCGAGGCCTCGCCCCGCCGCTACCTCATGTGCCCACCCACGCACTTCGAGGTGACGTACTCCATCAACCCCTGGATGGACCCCACGAAACCGGTCGACCTGCCGCTCGCCCTCGCCCAGTGGGAGGACCTGACGGCCCGCTACCGCGCCCTCGGCCACACCGTGGAACTGCTCGACCCGCGCCCCGGCCTGCCGGACATGGTCTTCACCGCCAACGGCGCGACCGTGGTGGACGGCCGCGTGCTCGGCGCCCGCTTCGCCCACCCGCAGCGCACCGGGGAGGAGGCCGCGCACCTGGACTGGTTCCGCGCCAGCGGCTACACCGAGGTGCGCGAGCCGGAGCACGTGAACGAGGCCGAGGGCGACTTCGCGGTGACCTCCTCGTGGATCCTGGCCGGCCGGGGCTTCCGCTCCACGCCGCTCTCCCACCTGGAGGCACAGGAGTTCTTCGGGCGCCCGGTCGTCGGCCTGGAGCTGGTGGACCCGCGCTACTACCACCTGGACACGGCCCTGTGCGTCCTGGACGCCGAGGCCGACGAGGTCATGTACTACCCCGGCGCCTTCTCCCCCGGCAGCCGGGAGGTGCTGGCGCGGCTCTACCCGGACGCCCTGCTCGCGACCGAGCGGGACGCCTCGGTGCTCGGCATGAACGCGGTGAGCGACGGCCACCACGTGCTGCTGCCCCAGTCGGCGGTGGGGCTCTTCGAACCGCTCCGTGACCGCGGCTTCGAACCCCTGGGCATGGACCTGTCGGAGTTGCTCAAGGGCGGCGGCAGCGTGAAGTGCTGCACCCAGGAGCTGCGCCCCTGAGCCGCCGGGCGGCCCCCGGCCCCCCGGCGCCGACTACTCCGGGGGCCAGGGGTCGCCCCACTCGGCGTCCCTGGCCGCCTTGTACAGGGCGCCGTGCCGCTTCGTGACCGTCTCGCGGGTCAGCCCGGTCTCCTCGGGGCCGCAGAGGTCGAGCAGCACCTGGCCCTTGCGGATCTGCGGCCTCCGGGTCACCCGCGAGACCGCGGGCGCGACGGGGAACCGGGTCGCCGCCACGTAGGCGAACTTCTCGTCCTCGTACGGCAGCGAGCCGCCCTTCACCTGCCGGTGCAGGGAGGACCGGCTCACCCGGGCCGCGAAGTGGCACCAGTCCTTGCCCGGCTCGATCGGGCAGGCCCCGCTGTGCGGGCAGGGCGCGGCGACGGTGAAGCCCGCCTCCACGAGGAGGGAGCGCGCGGCGATGATCCGCTCGTAGCCGTCAGGGGTGCCGGGCTCGACGATCACGACCGCCTGCGCGACCCGCGCGGCCTCGGTGACGAGCGCCGTCCGGTCGGCCTCGGTCAGCTCCTTCAGGACGTACGAGACGGTCACCAGGTCCGTCGCGTCGAGCCGCAGGGCCCCGCCGATCCGGGCCCGGCGCCACTCCGCGGCGAAGACGCCGTCCGCCAGTTCCCGGCCGAGGGCGAGCGCGGGCTCGGCCCAGTCGAGGACGGCCGTGCGCGGGGCGCCGTCCCAGGCCTCCGCGACCGCCCAGCTCGCCGCGCCGGTGCCGCCGCCGACATCGGTGTGCGTGGCCGGCTCCCAGTCGGGCGCCGCGTCCCGCAGGGCGTCGAGGCACGCCCGTACCGCCTCGAAGGTCGCCGGCATCCGGTACGCGGCGTACGCGGCGACGTCGGAACGGTCGCGCAGCACCGGGGCGTCGGTCGGGGTGGTCCCCCGGTAGTTGGCGATCAGCCGGTCGACGGCCGAGGCCGCCTGGCGCGGCGGCAGACCGTCGAGGAGCCCGGCGAGCGCGGCGCGCAGCCCGTCACCGGAAGCCCGGCCGGAGGAGAGGGAGGAGGCGTTCACCTCCACATTTTAGGCGTTCGACGCAGGCGGCTCGGGCGGTCGGCGCGGGCGGGCTCGGGCGGGCGATCGGGGGTGCTCAGGCCGCCTGCGCGGGCGCGCTCGGGCGGGCGGTCGGGGGTGCTCAGGCGGCCTGCGCGGGCGCGCTCGGACGGGCGACCGGGGGTGCTCAGGGGGCCTCAGGCGGGCTCGGGCGGTCGGCTCGGGGGCGGCTCAGGCGGGCGGTCGGGGGCTCCAGGGGCGGCAGAGGCCCAGGAAGCAGGCCAGCGCGCCGGCCGCGCAGACCAGCTGGACGACGGCCATCGGGACTGCGGTTCCCGCGCCGGCGAATCGCACAACGGGCGGTGCCCCCCCGGC
>NZ_JBEZNQ010000156.1:0-7046 GCF_040653315.1 Streptomyces sp. NPDC047981
GCAGTCCAAGGCCGCGCTGACGGTCGACCAGATGGTCGCCACGCTCGGGGCGGCGGCGGGCGTGACGGTGGTGTGCCTGCCGCAGGGCGGCTGCGAGGCGACCGAGCGGCGCGGCGTCGCCCCGGTGCGGCTGCTGCGGTCGGCGGGGGTACGGCTGGCGGCCGGCAGCGGGGCGCTGCGGGACGTCTCCAACCCGGTGGGGCGCGGGGACCCGCTGGAGGCGGCGTACCTGCTCGCCTCGCTCGGCGGGATGGCCGTCGAGGACGCCTACGGCGCGGTGAGCACGGCGGCTCGCGGGGCGATGGGGCTGGCGGAGGTACGGGTGGAGGCCGGCTTTCCGGCCGAGTTGCTCGCCGTGCGCGGGGAGCGCCTGTCGGGCGTGCTGTCCCTGGCGTACAGCCGGATCGTGGTGCACCGGGGCCGGGTGGTGGCGCGGACCAGCGCCGTACGGGAGTACTGCGACTCGGCGGCGGCGCTCGACCTGCCGCGGCAGGCGCGGCCGGAACGCCCCGATCCGGGAAGCCCTCCGGCCGGTCCCGTCGTACGGTCGTGAGTATGCGCATTGTCATCGCTGGAGGACACGGTCAGATCGCCCTGCGTCTGGAGCGGTTGCTCGCCGCGGCGGGGCACGAGCCCGCGGGGCTCATCAGAAACCCGGACCAGGCGGAGGACCTGCGGGCGGCCGGCGCGGAACCGATCGTCCTGGACCTGGAGTCGGCGACCGTCGAGGACGTCGCGGCGGCCCTGCGGGGTGCGGACGCGGCGGTCTTCGCGGCGGGCGCGGGCCCGGGCAGCGGCGTGGACCGGAAGGACACGGTGGACCGCGGGGCCGCGGTCCTCTTCGCCGACGCGGCGGAACGGGCGGGCGTACGCCGGTACATCGTGGTCTCGTCGATGGGCGCCGACTCCGGTCACCCGGGCGACGAGGTCTTCGACGCCTACCTGCGCGCCAAGGGCGCGGCGGACGACGCCGTACGCGCGCGTGGCGCCCTGAACTGGACGATCCTGCGCCCCGGCATGCTGACGAACGACGCGGGCAAGGGCCTGGTCCGCCTGGAGGCGACGACGGGCCGCGGCCCGATCCCCCGCGACGACGTGGCGGCGGTCCTGGCCGAACTCCTGGACACCCCGGCGACGGCGGGCCTGACCCTGGAACTGATCGGCGGCTCGACCCCGGTCACGGTCGCGGTGAAGGCCGTAGCGGGCAACTGACCGGGCGCGGGCCCTGCTCCGCCCGTCCACCCGAACACGAAGAAGGTCCCCGGCGCGAACACCGGGGACCTCCCTGTCGCGTGGCGATGCCCCAGAAGCCAACACACCCGGTTCCGGCCACAGGTCCGGTGAGAATTCAGGCAGTTGGAACTCGTCCGAGCCGAGGCTCTGTGAGCGGTTCGGTGCCTTCCCGCACCGCCGAGTCAGAGGAAGCATGCTTGCTCGACACGGTCCTCGGCGGCCGCGTTCGGCGGCGGTCCGTCTGGCGTAGCGGAAGTTGCTGCCCCAGACGCAGCGGGTTGCGATGAGCGGGTGGCTGGAAAACTGGGTGTCGAGTCGCTCCGGCGCATATTGCCCGTCGGGGTCGTGTCCGCCGACGCCGGAGCCCCCGCCGATCGGCGGTGTCCAGGGCCGAGGCTGAGGGCCGGCTGCAGTGGGTGACTCTTGTCGCGGTCAGCTTGCCGGGACTCGCGGCGCTGGGCGCTCTGCTGTTCACCTGGATGCAGGTAGGACAGGCCAGTAAGGAACTGCGGATCTCAGAACACGGACAGATCACCGACCGGTTCAATGCGGCAGTCGGCAATCTGGGAACTCAATCCATGGACGTCCGCTTGGGCGGGATCTACGCCCTGCAGCGCATCATGCAGGATTCCGCCCGCGACCACCCCACGGTCGTCTCCGTCCTTGCCGCCTTCGCTCAGCAACACGCTGGATCGAGTGCAGAGAGCCTGAAGGCACCCCTTGGTGGCACCTACGATCACGCGCCGAAGCCAGACGTCCGGGCAGCGATCGCCACGCTGGCCAGACGCGACCTCCGCCACGACGCCGGGACCGTCATCGACCTCAGCAGCACTGATCTCCGCGGCCTCCACTTTCCTGGCAAGGCGCCCATCGCGCTGCCCGGAGTGAGCCTGTACGAAGCAGACCTCCGCTGGGCCTATCTGAACGGCGCGGACCTCCAGAAGGCCTACCTGAACAACGCGAACCTGGACGCCGCTTTCCTGGAGAGAGCCGACCTCAGAGGGGCGCAGCTGCAGGGGGCGAGCCTCAGCAGCACGACGCTCAAGCGGGCGAACCTGCGCGGAGCGGACCTCACCTGCGGCAACCTTCTCCTGGATGCGGAGACCGGTGAGCTCGTCGAGCGGACGGACTGCGTCAACCTGGACCACGCCAGTCTGGACGGCGCGGACCTTCGAGACGCCAAGATGAGCGACACGAATCTGAGCAACGCCACCTTGAACGGTGCGGATCTTCGCGGCGCGGACCTTAGTCGCTCCAACCTGACCAACGCGGACTTCCGTGGCGCGAAGCTCGCCGGGGTGAAGCTGGCGGGAGCAACACGGACCGGCGCCATTGGGCTGCCGCAGGAGGACTAGCCGGTGCGGGCCGCCGAACTCGGAAGACGGTCAGCGCGGTGCCCACGCCGACGACCGGCTCCATTGCCTTCGCCCCACGGTTCGTCCAGACACGCCGTTGGGGAGCAGTGCGGGGTAAGACACCGACCCTGGTCTCACCTTTACATGCGAACGGCCCCCGATCAACGTTTCCGCTGATCAGGGGCCGTTCTTATCGCGTGGCGGCGCCAGGATTCGAACCTGGGTAGGCTAAGCCGACGGATTTACAGTCCGCTCCCATTGGCCACTCGGGCACACCGCCATGGGATGCGCTGCTCGGAGCCGCTTTTCGGCGGTGCTCCGGGGCAACGACGTAAACGATACCTGATCCTCAGGGGTGCTTCGCCACCGGATTGATCAGCGGTCCGCGGGTGATCGACTGACTAGGCTTGCCCCGTACGCCACGCAACCGCAACGCATTCGACGCAAGGAGCCACACGTCATGGCCGACTCCAGTTTCGACATCGTCTCCAAGGTCGAGCGGCAGGAGGTCGACAACGCCCTCAACCAGGCCGTCAAGGAGATCTCCCAGCGCTACGACTTCAAGGGCACCAACGCCTCGATCTCCTGGTCGGGCGAGAAGATCCTGATGCAGGCGAACGGCGAGGAGCGCGTGATGGCGATCCTCGACATCTTCCAGACCAAGCTGATCAAGCGCGGGATCTCGCTGAAGTCGCTGGACGTCGACGGTGAGCCGCAGCTGTCCGGCAAGGAGTACAAGCTCTTCGCGTCGGTCGTCGAGGGCATCTCGCAGGAGAACGCCAAGAAGGTCTCCAAGGTCATCCGTGACGAGGGCCCCAAGGGCGTCAAGGCGCAGGTCCAGGGCGACGAGCTCCGGGTCAGCTCGAAGAGCCGTGACGACCTGCAGGCGGTGCAGGCGCTGCTCAAAGGCAAGGACTTCGACTTCGCGATCCAGTTCGTGAACTACCGCTGACCCGGACTCCGCACGAAAGGGCACAACGGGGGCCCAACGCCGAGACCACCTCGACGGCTGCCCGCGTTGTGCCCTTGCCGTGCGGCCCCGGAATCCCCGGCGGAGCGGCCGGGGGGCCGCCTATGATCACCGCAAGGCGGGGCCGTAGCGCAGCGGTCGACGCGCGCGGTCTCCAAAACCGCGAGGACGCCGGTTCGAATCCGGCCGCCCCGCCCCTTCATCCGCCGGGCGATATTCGATCCACAGGCCTGGCCTCCCTCGCCTAGCCTGCGCGAATGGCCGTCCACGTAGAGAGCGCCGAGAGCCCGTCCGTCCGCGTGCGGCTGTGCGAACCCACCCGGCCGTTCCCGGAGATCGAGAACGATCCGATGCTCGACTTCCTCGTGCGTGCCCGGGGTGCGGGGGTGAGCGTCGACGTGTCCGTCCGCACCGTCGAGGGGGACGGCCTCGACCGCTTCCTCGACGGGTTGGCCGAGGACTTCCGCGGATGGGCCGGAGCGCGCGCATGGCGGTCCCTGGAGAACGTCCTGACGGTTTCGGCCACCCACGGCCCCCGAGGCTACGTCCATCTGACATGGGGGCTGCACAGCCACTGGCCGGCCGAGGAGTGGCACTTCGAGACGGTGACGGCTCACGCGCCCGGGGAGGACATGCGGAACCTCGCCAGGGATGTCCGGGCCCTTCTCGGCGGCGCCTCGTGACGTCGGCGAGTGGCTCCGGCGGTTACGGCCGGGCGCCCCTCGATTCCGTGCCGGGTGCCCGTCCGGGCGGCGCTACGGGAGTGTTGTGTCCGAAAACCGCCAGCCTCGGCGTCCGTGGAGCTCGCACACTGGAGGCGTAGGAGCGCGAGGAGAGGAACCGCCATGACCGTGTACGCGTACGTCGACGGGCCCCTGGGGCGGATGTTGCTCGTCGGGCGGCCGGCCGGCGGCGATGGGGCGGTCGAGCTGGTTTCGCTGTCGTTGCCGGGGCAGAAGGGTGGCGCCGCCGTCGAGGACGGGTGGCGGCACGCTCCCGAGGTGTTCGAGGAGATCGCCGGGCAGCTGGGCGAGTACTTCGACGGGCGGCGCGAGCGGTTCGAGATCGCGTTCGCGGACGGCGGTACGGAGTTCCAGCGGCGCGTCTGGCGCGCGCTGGAGGAGATCCCGTACGGGACCACCGTCTCCTACGGGGACATCGCCCGGCAGGTCGGGTCCTCCGGGGCCGCCGTGCGGGCCGTCGGGACCGCGATCGGGCGCAATCCGCTGCTCGTGGTGCGGCCCTGCCACCGGGTGGTCGGCGCGGACGGCAGCCTGCGGGGGTACGCGGCCGGTCTGGACCGCAAGGAACGGCTGCTCGGGATCGAACGGAACTGTTGATGGACGGGCTCTTCCCGCGCTCGCGGGCCGTCGTCGCCCCCGGCGCCATGCATGTGCCCGGGTGGCTCTCCCTCGACCGGCAGCGGGAGTTGGTGGCCGCCTGCCGGGAGTGGGGGCGGGGGCCCCTGACGTACGAACACACCGTGCTGCCCGGCGGCGGTGTCATGTCGGTGCGGTCGCTCTGCCTCGGGCGGCGGTGGGTCCCGTACCGGTATCTCGATGTCGTCGAGGTGGAACTGCCCCCATGGCTGCGCGCTTTGGGGCGGGACGCGGTGCGCGAGGCCTTCGGGGAGGCGGCGGACTTCTCGCCGGACGCCGCGCTCGTGAACTTCTACGACTCCGACGCCAGGATGGGGCTCCACCAGGACAAGGAGGAGCGGTCAGGGGCTCCGGTCGTGTCCTTGAGCCTCGGGGACCGTTGCGTGTTCCGGTTCGGGAACACCGAGAACCGGGGACGGCCCTACACCGACGTCGAGTTGGCGTCCGGGGATCTGTTCGTCTTCGGCGGGCCCTCGCGGTTCGCGTACCACGGTGTCCCCAAGGTGCTGCCCGGCACGGGAGATCCCGCTCTCGGGCTCCGCGGGCGGCTCAACATCACCCTCCGCGAGACGGGGGCCTCAGGAGGGCCCTAGCGCGAGCGTGAGTGGCCGAAGAGGATCCGGTACGCGATCAGGAGCACCAGCGCGCCGCCGATGGCCGAGAGCCAGGTGGCCGTGTCGTAGAAGCCGGTGGTGATCGGGCGGTCCAGGAAGGTGGACGAGATCCAGCCGCCGATGAAGGCGCCGGCTATGCCGATGAGGGTCGTGCCGATGAGCCCGCCCGGGTCGCGGCCGGGGAGCAGGACCTTGGCGACGACGCCCGCGAGCAGGCCCAGGACGATCCAGCTGATGACGTTCATGCCCCCGAAGACGCCTCCGCGACGGGGGCGGTTGCGACCTCCCCGTAGTGTGCGGTGCATGACACCCGAACTGCGCCGCTCACTCGGCGTCTTCGACGCCGTCGTCATCGGGCTCGGCTCGATGGTGGGGGCCGGGATCTTCGTCGCGCTCGGCCCGGCCGCCGGGGCGGCGGGGGCGGGCCTGCTGCCGGCGCTCGGGCTCGCCGCGCTCGTGGCGTACTGCAACGCGATGGCCTCCGCCAGGCTCGCCGCCCGCTACCCGGCCTCCGGCGGCACCTATGTGTACGGTCGCGAACGCCTCGGGCCGTTCCTCGGCTACCTCGCGGGCTGGGCGTTCGTCGTCGGCAAGACGGCCTCCTGCGCGGCGATGGCGCTCACCGTCGGGGCCTACGTGTGGCCGGAGCAGGCCCACGCGGTGGCCGTCGCGGCCGTGGTGGCGCTGACGGCCCTGAACTACGGCGGAGTACACAAGTCCGCGCTGCTGACCCGGGTGATCGTGGCGGTCGTGCTCGCCGTGCTCGCCGCTCTCGTCGTCACCGTGTCCGCATCGGGCGAGGCCGGCCTCGAACGTCTCGCGCTCGGCTCCGAGGTGACGGTGGGCGGGGTGCTCCAGGCGGCGGGGCTGCTCTTCTTCGCCTTCGCGGGGTACGCGCGGATCGCCACGCTCGGCGAGGAGGTGCGCGACCCGGCCCGGACGATCCCGCGGGCCGTACCGCTCGCCCTGGGCATCGCCCTCGCCGTCTACGCGGCGGTGGCGGTGGTCGTCCTCGCCGTCCTCGGGCCGTCCGCCCTCGCCGCCTCGCCGGCCCCGCTGGTCGACGCCGCCCGCGCGGCCGGCGCGGGGTGGCTGGTGCCCGTCGTCGTGGTCGGGGCGGCCGTCGCCGCGCTCGGCTCGCTGCTCTCGTTGATCCTCGGGGTGTCCCGTACGACCCTGGCGATGGCCAGGGACGGCCATCTGCCGACGGCGCTCGCCGCCGTCCACCCCCGCTTCCAGGTGCCGCACCGGGCGGAACTCGCGGTGGGCGCGGTCGTCGCCGTGGTGGCGGCCACGGCGGACGTGCGCGGCGGCATCGCCTTCTCGTCCTTCGGCGTGCTCGTCTACTACGGCATCGCCAACGCCTCCGCGTGGACCCTGGGCCGCTCGCACCGCCCCCTCGCTCCCGTTACAGCGCCTTCGTCGTGCGCGACGCGTCGTACCTGCTGCGTACCTGGGCCCCGGAGAGCCGCCCCGGCGAGGTCGACTTCGATCC
>NZ_JBEZNQ010000157.1:0-7001 GCF_040653315.1 Streptomyces sp. NPDC047981
TGAACTGCCAGCCCGCCAGCGCGGCCGGCAGGCCCCGGCCGCTCGCGGCGTACCGCTCGGCGAGCCGGGCCGCGGGCGGCAGCAGACGCAGGGTCAGGACGGTGCCGGCGAGCAGCGCGAGCGCGGGGGCCGCGACGAGCAGCGGGTCGATCCCGAGCGCGCCCGTGCTGTCACCGGTCAGCGCCCCGGAGCCGCCGGAGCCGCCCGGGCCCACGGAGCCGCCGGAGTCCTCGGAGACGACCGCCGCGACGCCGCCGGTCTGCCGGTCGAGCTGCCAGTACGCGACGGCCGCGACGACCAGCAGGCCGATGTCGGCGCCCGCCCGCACCGGCGCCGGCAGCGACGCGGCCCGCTTCTTGCGCAGGCTGACCCCCGCGCCGTCCCCGGTGCCGAGCGCGGGCGCCACGACGGCGGCCGCGCAGCACACGGCGACCAGCGCCGCGACCAGCCACACCTGGCCCAGCGGGATGTCGTCGAGCCGGACCCCGAGCGCGGCGAGGGCGGAACGGTCCGCGAGCAGCCGGGTCAGCGGGCCCGCGAGCAGCGGGGCGATCACGGCGGCGGGCAGCGCGAGCAGCAGCGCCTCCACGGCGGCGAGCCCGGCGATCCGGCGCCGCGAACCGCCCCGGGCCCGCAGCAGCGCGGTCTCGCCGGACCGCTCGGTGCTGAGCAGCCGGGCGACGAGCAGCAGGGCGTACGCGGCGAGCAGCACCAGCTGCACGGCGACGATCATCAGCGTGGACCGGGAGACGAGCAGGGCCCGCTCGGTCTGCGCCAGGACGGTGGGCAGCGAGGTGCGCGCGGTGACGGTCGTGCCGAACGGAGCCGTGTCGGTGAGGAGCGCCTTCGGCTCGGCCGACGCGGCGGCGCTCAGCGCCCCGATGCGCTCGGTCGTCACGTCGCCGTAGTCGGCGGAGGCCAGCCAGGACGTCTCGCCGGAGCTGACCCGGCCGGAGGCGAGGACGGCGGGGTCGGCGAGCAGCGGGCCGTAGGTCGTGAAGACCACGGTCCGCACGCCCCGCCCGCCCGCCGGGTCCAGCTGCCAGTACAGGTCGCCCGGGTCGAGCGGCCGGTAGAGCCCGGTCACCCGGGCCCGCACGGGCTTCCCACCGAGCCGGTCGGTGAGGTCGAGGACGGTCCCGGGGCCGATCCGCAGCCGCTTGGCCGCCTCCTCGGGGACGGCCACGTCGACGGAGGACGGTGCGCTGCCGGAGGACGCCGTGCCGCCGGGGGCGGGGGACGCGGTGTCGCCGGGGGACGGTGCGCCGCCGGGGCCGGGCCAGGCGCCCGCGACGAGCGCGAGCCGCGACCGGTCGAGGGCCGCGACATGCGTGAGATCGGGTTCGCCCTGGCGCGCGGCGGGGCTCTGCAGCGTGCGGGGCAGCGCGTACGGGCCCGAGCGCTCCAGCTTCCGTACGCTCACCGGCAGCCCGTCGAAGGTCCGGCCCGCCGACGCGCGCACGGCGGCGTCGGCGCTCTCCCGCTTCTCCTTCGGCACCTGCCCGGCGACGACGAGCGCGGCGCCGGGCGCCGCCCGGCCCTGGAGGGTGCCCCGCAGGGCGGCGTTGCCGACCGAGCCGGAGAAGGCCGCGAGGGCGGCGAGGACGGATGTCGTCAGGAGGACCGCGAGCAGCGCCGCGGCGAGCAGCAACCGGTGCGCCCTGACACGCAGCAGTACAAAACCGGTCACGCATCCCCCTGAACCCCGCCGAACGTTCGTCCGATGTTTTCAGAGGGCGCCTGCCGCTGGAAACCGCTTGCAGGCGGACCTTGACTGGATCGTGACCGTTATCCGGGCCGCAGGCTCCGGAATCCGTCAGTCCGCGGTCCGTCCGTCGTCAGTTCGCGGTCGCGGTCACTCCGCCGTGTTCACCATCGAGGCCGCCGCGTACGTCAGGTACTTCCACAGCTGGCTCTCGTGCTCGGGGGCGAGACCGAGTTCGTCCACCGCCGCGCGCATGTGCTTCAGCCAGGCGTCGTGCGCGGCCCGGTCGACCTGGAACGGCGCGTGCCGCATCCGCAGCCGGGGGTGGCCGCGGTGGTCGCTGTACGTGCGGGGGCCGCCCCAGTACTGGATCAGGAAGAGCACGAGGCGCTCCTCCGCCGGTCCGAGGTCCTCCTCCGGGTACATCGGGCGCAGCAGGGGGTCCTCCGCGACTCCCTGGTAGAAGCGGCGGACGAGACGCCGGAAGGTCTCCTCGCCACCCACCTGCTCGTAGAAGGTCTGCTCCTGAAGCGTGCCGCGCGGAATCTCGTTCACCGTTCCATCGTCTCAGATGCTCCGGCCTAGGACCGGAGGTCCAGGACCATCGCCGGGACCATCCCCGGGACCGCCGCCGGGACCGCCGGCGGCACCGCAGGCGGGCGCCGGGACCGCTCGCCTCCCCGGCGCCCGCGCAGGACAGTGGAGGCATGGGCGCTCAGCGGGAGCGGGACGGGTTCGCCGGGGACGCCTTCGCGCAGGACGGGGCGCGGGCGCGACGAGCCCTCGTGCGGGAGATCGAGGCGCACGGCGCGCTCCGCGACCCCGCCTGGCACGCGGCCTTCTCCGAGGTGCCCCGGCATCTGTTCGTTCCCTACTACTACGTCTCCGGGACCGGCGGCTACGAACGCCTCTGGTCCGGCGACCCGGACCCCGCCCGGCGGTCCCGCTGGCTGCGCGGGGCCTACCGGGACGTCCCGCTGGCCACCCGGGTACGGGACGGGGAACTGGTCACCTCCTCCAGCCAGCCTTCCCTGATGGCCCAGATGCTGGAGGCGCTCGACGTGCGTGAGGGGGACGACGTCCTGGAGATCGGCGCCGGCACCGGCTACAACGCCGCGCTGCTCAGCCACCGGCTCGGCGCGGAACACGTCACCACCGTCGACATCGACGAGGAGATCACCGAGTCCGCCCGCGCCCATCTCGCCGTCGCCGGGCACCGGCCCGCCGTGCTCACCGGCGACGGCGCCCGGGGCTGCCCGGGGCGCGCTCCCTTCGACCGGATCGTCGCGACCTGCACCGTGCCGTCGGTGCCGTACGCCTGGCTCGCGCAGTGCCGCCCCGACGCGCGCGTCCTCACTCCGCTCTCCACGGGGCTGCTCCTGCTCGAGGTCGCCGACGAGGCGCACGCCGAGGGGCGCTTCCTCGCGACGTCCGCGTACTTCGTCGCCCTGCGCGGCGGCAACGCCCGCTTCCCGCGCGCGCGGCCGATGGGGCTGCCCCGGCACGTCTTCGACGACGACCGCTTCCAGTTCCTGCGCACGCTGACGGAGGAGACCCTCGACGTGCGCGAAGCGCTCTCGCTCTGGCAGCGCGAACGGCGGCCGGAGCGGGAGCGCTTCGGGGTGACGGTGAGCGGGGGCCGGCAGTGGGCCTGGCTGGACGACCCGGCGGGGCCGTACGCCTGGCCCCTGCCGAGCAGCTGACGGGCCCTAGCCGCGCCGGATCGTGATCGTCGTCCAGGCGCCGACGTGCACCCGGTCGCCGTCCTGGAGCTGGACCGGCACGTAGGGCTGAATCGGTTCCTCGGCACCGTTGATCGTCGTGCCGTTGGTGGAGTTCTGGTCCACCACCGCCCACGAGCCGTCCGGCTGCTGCACCAGCACGGCGTGCTGGTGCGAGACGCCCGGGTCCTCCGGCGGCACCGACAGGTCGATGTCGGGCGACTCGCCCGTGGAGTGGCGGCGACGGCCGATGCTGACCTGGTTCCCCTGCAGCGGCAGGTGCTTCGCGGGGGAGTACGCGGGCAGGTTCAGGCCCGAGGCCTCGGGACCGCTGCGCTGCATCATCGCCATGAAGTAGTCGCGGTCAGGACCGATGTACGCGGCCCAGCCCCCGGCCGGCCGCGGCGGCTGGTACTGCGGCTGCGGGGCCTGAGGAGCCTGCGGGGGCTGCGGCGCCTGTACGGGCGCGGGCGCCTGCGGCTGCGAGGGCGGGGGCAGGACCCAGTCGTCGCCACCGGGCGACGGCGCCTGGTGCTGGGGCGGCGCGGGAGGCGCGGGCACCTGCGGCGGCGCGGGCGCCTGCGGCGGCGCCTGGAAGAAGGCGGGCGGAGGCGGCGGCGGTCCCTGCTGGAACCCCTGTCCCTGCGGGAACCCCGGCTGCGGCTGCGGCGCCTGAGGGGGCTGCACCTGCGGCGGCGGGGTGGGGTCGGCGGAGAGCGGCTCGGCCGGCCGGTTCATCTGCGAGGGCCGCGAGCCCTGGTACTCGTACGGATCCGGCTGCGGCGGCTGGGGCTGCGGCGGCGCGGGCCGGGGCGGGTTCTGGAAGCCCGGCGGCAGATTGAGGCCGGGCGGCGGACCCTGCTGCGGCGCGGCAGGCGCGACCGGGGTGTACGAGGTCGCGGTGTTGGTCAGGAAGTTCCAGCGGCACTCCTCGCAGAACGGCGCCATGGCCTCGCGCGGGGTGCGGCACTGCGGGCAGAGCTCCGCCTGGGCGGTCGCGTTCGGGTCGTAACCCCCGGGACCGGGACCCTGGCCGGGGCCGCCGGGCCCCGGGTAGCCGTACGCGGGCGGCGGCGGGGGAGGCGGCGGTACGGCACCCGCCGGCGCACCCGCCCCGGTCATGCGGTGTCCGCAGACCTCGCACCAGTCGTCGGAGACCGACTGATGTCCGTTCGGGCAGGTCGGCATGTCGGTGCTTCCCCCTCTCGTCGTCCGGCCCCCTGGCCGGGCTACTTCTTGACGCGAACCGTCTTGGTGGAGCGGGTCTCGAGAGTCATCTCGTCCGCTTCCGCGACCTTCGCCTTCAAACGCACAGTACCCGCCGCCGCGTCGACCACGTCCACCACCTTCGAAAGCAGTTTCGCGGTGTCCTCGTTGCCGGAGGCGGCCGCCAACTGCACCGCGCGCCCCAGCTTGGCCGTCGCCCCGTCGTGGTCGCCGGACTTGCGGGCGTCCAGGCCCTGCTGGATGACACGGGCCAGCTCGGCCTGGCCCGTGTAGTGCGCGACCTGCGGATTGATCGAGGTGGACATCGCCATGTCGTCCGTCCACACGGCCCGCACGAGGCCCTGGCCGAGCGTCGTCGGGGTCCCGCCGAGACGGTCGGGCACGATCAGCGAGACCCGGGCGGCGAGCATCTCCTGCCCGATCCCGGCCTGCGGGACCCGCACGCAGACGTGGTAGTCGCGGGACTCGTCGCCCCACGAGCCGGTGGGGTAGTCCCCGGCGCGCGGCCCGGCCTCCGTGCGGCGCCCGGTCAGGTCGGCGACCGTCGGGGCGACCTGCTTGACGAAGACGATCTCCACGCCGACCGGGGTCCACATTCGGAGCGCGACGTCCGCGACCTCCTTGCCCATGGCGTTCTCCATCATCACCGTGAAGTCCGTCGCGAGGCCCTGCGGATCGGCCACGATGTCGGCCGTGCCGAGCAGCGCCGAGGCGATCTCGGTGACCTCCTTGACCTCCCAGTCCGTACCGACACCGCGCGCGTCGCAGGTGAAGCGGCCGGCGCTCGCGTCGAGCGCGGCCCGCAGGTCCTCGGGGGACTCGTGCTCGTTGCGTCCGTCGGTGAGCAGGATGCCGTGCCGGATCGACACGTCGGCCGAGGCGAGCAGCCGGTCGGCGAGGCGCAGCCAGGTGCCGATCGCCGTACCGCCGCCCGCGCTCAGCCGGCGCAGGGCGTCCTTCGCCTGCCCGCGGGTGGCCGGTCCGGCGACGGCGAGCCGGCCGTTGCCGGGATACACCTCGTTCGCCACGTGCGTGCCGGCGACGACGGCGAACGAGGTGCCGTCGCGCAGGGCGTCGATGGCGGCGGCGGTCGCGTCCCGGGCTCCGCGCATCTTGGTCGGGGGGTAGTCCATGGAACCGGAGCAGTCGACCATGATCACCACGGCCGCGTCCGCGCCGGTGCCGTTCACTCCCGCGCCGCCGCTGGTACCGCCGCCGGTCGAGGTGACCGTGACGATGGCGCTGACGTCCCGCCCGCCCTCGGGCAGGAACTCGTTCTGGTACACGTCCACCGAGAACTGGGGCCGTTGCGACTTGGAGAAGTTCGCCATGAGTTGAGGCTCCTCGACAGACAAGTGTGAAGGGGGACAAGAAGGCCGGCGACCGCTCAGGCCGATCCTGCCCCTTGCGGAGAGAGGGCGAACGGCACGAGCGCCACTGTTACGTTGTCGTGGCCACCGCCGTCCAGGGCGTGGCCGACGAGCACCTGGGCGCCGTGCAGCGGTCGCCCCGCGGCGTCGGCGGGGACGACCCGGGCCATCTCCTCGGCGGCCTCGGCGTAGTTCCAGAGGCCGTCGGTGCAGACCACGACGACCCCGGGGCGGTCGGGCTTGAACGCGGCGGTGTGCGGCTCCAGTTCGTACGCGTCGGCGCCGAGCCAGCCGGTGATGGCGTGGGCGCGCTCGTCCGCGTACGCCTCCGCCTCGTTCATCAGGCCCGCCGCGACCATCTGGGCGGCCCAGGAGTCGTCCTGGGTGAGCCGCGCGGGCGGCGCTGTCCGGTCGTCCGGCACCCAGTAGGCGCGGCTGTCGCCGACCCAGCCGACGATCAGCAGTCCATCGGCGACGACCGCGCCGACGATGGTGCAGGCCGGGGCGTTCTGGTGGCGGTGCGGGTCGTGGTCGGCGCCGTCCTGGCCGGGCTCCTCCGCCAGGGAGTTGACCGCCTCGGATGCGGCGACGATCGCCTCGTGCATGGCCTGCTGGGGGTGGGTGCCGAGAGGGAGGGCGGTGAGCAGGGCCTGCCCGGCCGCGCGGGCCGCGGCGGCCGAGGCCTCGTCGGGGCGGGTCGCCGAGGAGACGCCGTCGCAGACGATCGCGAGCACGGCGGGGGATCCGTCGGGCAGCGCGGTGGCCGAGACCGAGAACGCGTCCTCGTTGCGGTGGTGCCGCAGGCCCCGGTCGCTCACGGCGGCGACCGAGGAGAGCTCCTCCTCCATGTGGTCGCGCTCGCGCGGCTGGGCGTGCCCGCAGTTCTCGCAGTACCCGTCGGGGTCCACGACGCCGGACCTGCAGGCCACGCAGAGCTTGCTCCCGGCGGGCGTCCCGGCGGGCGGGGCGGCGGCCGGC
>NZ_JBEZNQ010000158.1:0-6760 GCF_040653315.1 Streptomyces sp. NPDC047981
GTGCAGTTTAACTGCACAGTTTGGCTGTACAGCTCGGCTGCACAGCTCGGCTGCCAGCGGTCCGCGCCCGGCGTAGCGGACGGTGTCGCCGAGCCGGACCCGTACGCGCCGCCGGTGCCGGACGGGCCCCGCCGCTCCCCGGAACAGGCGCGGGCCGCCATGACCTCGTTCCGCGCGGGCTGGGCCCGCGGGAACTCCGACCGTGTGCCACGACCGGACACCGCACACGAGGACCACACAGATCGTGAAGGAGAGAGCCGATGACCGGCAACCGCCACCGCTCCGGTGAACTCGACTGGCTGCTGGAGGAACTGGTCACGCACGTTCCGGCGATCCACCATGCCGTCGTCCTGTCGGGCGACGGGCTGCCCGTCGGCATGTCAGCGGCGCTGACCAGGGACGACGGCGAGAGATTCGCCGCCATCGCCTCCGGGTTCCACAGTCTCGCCAAGGGCACGGGGCACCACTTCGGCGCCGGCCAGGTCATCCAGACCCTGGTCGAGCTGGAGGACGGCTTCCTCTTCGTCGTCGCCGCCGGCCACGGTTCCTGTCTCGCCGTGTTCAGCGACGCGAACGCCGACGTGGGACTCGTGGCGTACGAGATGGCCCGGTTGGTCAAGCGGGTCGGCGTCCACCTCGGCACACCGGCACGCGGCGACGCGGGTGCGATGCCGCTCCTCGATGACTGAGCACGGCAGGCGCTGGTACGACGACGAGGCGGGCCCTCTGGTACGCCTGTACGCGATGACCTCGGGCCGGGCCCGGCCCACGGGCAGCGAGACGTTCGACCTGATGACCCTCGTGCACGGCCGTGCGCGCCCCGAACGGGGCCCGGTGCTCTCGCCGGAGGAGTCGGAGATCCACCGGCTCTGCAGTGCACGCCCCCGGCCCGTGGCCGACATCGCCTCCGACGCGGGCCTGCCGCTCGCCGTCGTGCGGGTGCTCCTGGGAAACCTGCTGGAGGCCGGACTCGTCCGGGTCAGCCCTCCCGTACCCCCCGCTCAACTCCCCGACCAGCGCGTCCTCAAGAGAGTGATCGATGGACTCCGAGCCCTCTGACGTATCCTTCCTCGCCCTGAAGATCCTCGTGGCCGGTGGCTTCGGCGTCGGCAAGACCACCCTGATCGGGGCGGTCAGCGAGATCCGGCCCCTCAACACCGAGGAGCTGCTGACCGAGGCGGGCCGCCCGACCGACAGCCTCGACGGTGTCACCGAGAAGCGCACGACGACGGTCGCCCTGGACTTCGGGCGCATCACCCTCGGCGACGATCTGGCGCTGTACCTCTTCGGCACGCCGGGCCAGAATCGTTTCTGGTTCCTCTGGGACGAACTGGCCCGGGGTGCGCTCGGCGCGGTCGTGCTCGCGGACACCAGGCGGCTGGTGGACTCCTTTCCCGCGATCGACTACTTCGAGCGCAGGCGGCTGCCCTTCGTCGTGGCCGTCAACTGCTTCGACGGCGCGCGTGACTACAGCGCCGAGGAGGTGTCGGCCGCCCTCGATCTCGACGAGGGCACGCCGGTGGTGCTGTGCGACGCGCGCGAGCGGGAGTCGGGCAAGGAGGTCCTGATCGCGCTGGTCGAGCACGCCACCACTGAACTCCGTCCCCTCGGGTAGCCGCCGTCCCGGCACCCGAGGGGGCGGGCCGGTGCGGACCGGGCGCGTCGGCGCGCCCGGTCCGCACCGTGATGCGTCGTGGCCCGGCGGTCAGTCCCGGCCGGTCCCTCGGTAGAGGTCCAGCTCGCCGTCGAGTTCGACGGCGAGGACGGTGGCCCGCTCGTCGATGTCCGCGCCCTCCGGGGCCTCGATCCACAGCACGCCGGGCACCTCGCCGAGGCCTCCGACGGTCCGGTGCTCCCGTTCGGCGCCGGTGCCGACCACCCGGACGCGCTTCACCGGTGTCCGCAGTCCGCGCAGGGAGACCGCCTCGCGCGGCGGGTCGAAGCAGACCAGGTAGAGCGTGCGCCGGTCGGCCGAGAGGGTGCTGGGGCCGTAGTGGTGCCCCGCCGGGAGACCGGCCACCGTGTCGTACACGGCCTCGGCGTGCCGGGCGATCCAGTCGCCGAGGCCCTCCAGGCGCTCGACCTGCTCGGCCGGGATCGTGCCGTCCTCGCGGGGGCCGACGGCCAGCAGCAGGTTGCCGCCCATGCCGATGGTCTCCGTGAAGTAGCGCACCAGCCGGCGCACCGACTTCTGGTTGTGGTCGCCGTGCTGGTAGCCCCAGGAGTCGTTGACGGTCAGGCACAGCTCCCAGGGGCCGTCGGGCGGCAGGATCGGCACACCCTGCTCGGGGGTGGCGTAGTCGCCGTGGCTCAGCATCCGGGCGTTGAGGACCGTGTCCGGATTGCCTGCGAGGATCTGCTCGGCGAGCCGGCGCATCCCCCACTGTTCCTCGCTGCGCTCCCACTCCCCGTCGAACCACAGCAGGTCGGGACGGAACCGTGCGACGAGTTCGCCGACCTGGGCGTCGCGGTAGGCGACGTACCGGGCCCAGGCCTCCGGGTCCTCGATGCCGTCCGCGGGGGCGACGAGGGGGTTGGTGGCGACGTCCCCGTCGGGTGCGTCGGGGTGGACCACGCTCGCGTAGTCGGGGTGGTTCCAGTCGGAGTGCGAGTAGTACAGACCGACCTTGAGACCGTGCGCGCGCAGGGCCTCGGCGTAGCCGGCGACCAGGTCGCGGCCTGCCGGGGTGTGGCGTACGACGTTCAGGTCGCCGTGCTCGGTGTCCCACAGGGCCACGCCGTCGTGGTGGCGCGCGGTGAGCACGGCGTACCGGGCGCCCACCCGGGCGAACAGCTCGGCCCAGGCGCGCGGGTCGTACGCCGACGCCGTGAAGCGGTCCAGCTGGCTCATGTACTTCTCGTGCGGCACCCGGCCGTCGTAGAAGGCCCAGGACTCGGGGACGCCGTCGACGGCGTAGATGCCGTAGTGGAGGAAGATGCCCAACTTGGCATCGGGGAACCAGGGTTGCATCGGCATGGGATCAGGTCCTCGGTGGGAGGGGCGCGGGGGTTGTCCGCCCGGCCACGCTAGGTCCGGCCCCGGGCCGCGCGGGTGGGGCAGACTCACCGTCGCTGGTCCGTTTTCACCAACCCGCCGTGCGGAGTCGGGGCGCCGCGCACGTTCCCTGTCAGCCCAGGGGCTGCGCGTCCCATGCGGCCGTGACGCGGGCCGCCTGGGTCTGCAGGGAGGCGACCAGCTCCTGCACGCTGGGCGCGGCCGTGGAGCGCAGGGCGGCGACGCTGATCTCGCGGGCCAGCGGCGGCCCCTCCAGCGGACGTACGACGACGTCGGCGCGCGGGGCCCCGAGGGCCAGGCGGGGGACGAGCGAGACTCCCGTACCGGCCGCGACGAAGCCCTGCACGACGCCGTAGTCGTCGGTGCGCATCACATGGACGGGTTCGAAGCCGTGCCGCGCGCAGGCCCAGGACAGGAGCCGGTCGCAGGGGTCGCGGGGGTCGGCGGCCCCGACCCAGTCGTCCTCGCGCAGCTCCTCCAGCGGCACCCGTTCCATGGCCGCGCACCGGTGGTCGGCGGGCAGGACCAGCAGGAGCGGATCGGTCAGCAGGGGGTGCACCTCGAAGGCGTCCTCCAGGTCGAGCCGGTCGCCGGGCTGCGAGAAGACGAGCGCGACCTGCAGTTCGCGGGAGCGCAGTCCGTTCAGGAGGGCGGGCAGCTCGCCCTCGGTGAGGGAGACGTGGACGCCTTGCGCGTGCAGCGCGCGGACCGCGCCGGGCAGCAGGAGCGCCCCCGCGGTGGGGAAGGTCCCGATGTGCAGCGTGCGGGTGCCGCGCGCGGCCTGGGCGCGTACCTCCCGCTCCGCCAGGCGCAGCCGGGCGAGCACCGCCTCGGCGTGCGGCAGCAGCGTCTCCCCGAGCTCCGTGAGCGCGGCGCCGCGCGGGCCCCGCTGCACCAGCGGGGCGTCGAAGTGCCGCTCCAGGACGGTCAGATGGTGGGTGACCGTCGGCTGCGAGTAGTGCAGCGCGCGGGCGGCCCCGGCGAGGGAACCCTCGTGGGCGATGGCCCGCAGGACATGGAGATGACGTACTTCAAGCATATAGACAGACTATGGAGATACCTCAAGGAATGCAGCATTCCCTTAACGGTCGGCGAATCCCACACTGGGCGACGTGAACAGCACCACAGCCGTAGCACCCCACCCCCGCCCGACCGGAACGCGCCAGGACGTGGCGCCGTACGCGGACGCCGTGCGGACACACGCCGAGCGCGCCTGGCTCCGTCTGAACGTTCCGGGTCACGCCGCCGAGGCCGCGAGCCCCCTCGCGCGGACCTTCGGCCCCGACCTCCTCACGCTGGACTTCCCCCCGCTGCTCGAAGGGCTCGACCTCGGCACGGGCACGCCGATGGACCGGGCCACGGAGCTGGCGGCGGAGGCCTGGGGCGCCCGTCGCACCTGGTTCCTGACCAACGGCGCCTCGCAGGGCAACCAGATCGCCTCCCTGGTCACGCCGATGCTCGGCCGCACGCTCGTCGTGCAGCGCAGTGTGCACTCCAGCGTGATCGACGGTCTGGTGCTCTCCGGCCTGAAGGCCGCCTTCGTGCAGCCGTCCCTCGACACCGAGCAGGGCATCGCGCACGGCGTCACGGCCGAGGCGGTGGCCGAGGCCCTCTCGTCCCACCCCGACGCGGCGGCCGTGTACGTGGTCTCGCCGAGCTATTTCGGCGCCGTCGCCGACATCCGGGCCATCGCCGACACGGCACACGCGCACGGCGTACCGCTGATCGTGGACGAGGCGTGGGGATCGCACTTCGGGTTCCACCCGGGGCTCCCCTCGGGCGCTCTCGCCCAGGGCGCCGACCTGGTGACCTCCAGCACGCACAAACTGGCCGGGAGCCTGACCCAGTCGGCCATGCTGCACCTGGGACACGGCCCCTTCGCGGATCTCCTCGAACCCCTCGTCGACCGTGCCTTCCGGCTCGTGCAGTCCACGAGCGCCAGCGCGATCCTGCTGGCCTCGCTCGATGTCGCGCGAAGGGCCCTGGCCTGCGGGCAGGAGACCATCGGGGCTTCGCTGGAGGCCGCGGACCGGATCCGGTCGGTCGTCAGAAGGCTGGGCCGGTACGGCGTGGTCAGCGACGGCTTCGGGGACTTCCCCGACATCGTCGGCGCCGACCCGCTGCGGGTCGCCATCGACACCAGGGCCGGCGGGATCAGCGGTCACGAGGCCCGCCGCCTGCTCTTCCGCGACCACCAGATCATGGTCGAGGTCTCCACCGACTCCGCCGTCGTCGCGGTCCTCGGAGCGGGCAGCGCCCCTGACACGGACCGGTTCGTCGAGGCGCTGCACACCCTGCCGCGCCCCCTCGGGACCGACACCGACCGCGGGATACGGCTCTCGCTCCCGGAGCCGGGCGAGGCCGTCCTGACCCCCCGTGAGGCCTTCATGAGCCCCGGCCGGGTCGTGCCCGCCGTCGAGGCCGTGGGCCGGGTGTCGGCGGACACCCTGGCCGCCTACCCGCCCGGCATCCCCAATGTGCTGCCCGGTGAGGTCATCACCAGCCAGACGGTGCGCTTCCTGCAGCTCACCGCGGCCGCGCCGACCGGGCACGTCCGCGGCGCGGTCGACCCGGACGTCTCCCACCTCCGCGTCGTCGACGCCTGACCGAGCGGCCACCACCGCCCGCCGACGCACCCCCGCACATCCAACTCCCCGCTGTTTCCCACCATTTCCTCGAAGGAGTCCACCGAACATGACCGGAGCGGCAGCAAGAAGAGGTACGGTCGCGGCCCTCGCCCTCGTGAGCGCGGCAGCCCTGACCCTCACGGGCTGTGGAGACCAGACCGGCAGCGGATCGTCGAACGAGGGGAGCGACAGCGAAGCTCCGCTGTTCTCCAAGCTGCCCGCCGACATCCAGAAGTCGGGCGTCATCAAGGTGGGCACGGACGCCACCTACGCCCCGATGGAGTTCAAGGAGGGCGAGAAGATCGTCGGTGTCGACCCCGACATCGCCGCCGCGCTCGGCAAGCAGCTCGGCGTGAGGTTCGAGTTCACCAGCGGCACGTTCGACACCCTGCTCACCGCGCTGCCGACCGGTCGTACGGACATCGCGATGTCGTCCATCACCGACACCAAGGCCCGCCAGGAGGGCCTGGACGACAAGGGCCAGAAGACCGGTAACGGTGTCGACTTCGTCGACTACTTCAACGCGGGCTCCATCGTGTACGTCCAGAAGGGCAACCCGAAGAAGATCGCGTCGCTCGCGGACCTCTGCGGGAAGACGACGGCCGTGCAGCGCGGCACGACCTTCGAGACGGTGGCCAAGACCCAGTCGGAGGCCTGTGAGAAGGCCGGGAAGCCGGCCGTCAGGATCGAGTCGTTCCCGACCGACGCCGAGGCCCAGACCCGCGTGAAGTCGGGCGGCGCCGCCGCGGGGATCAACGACTACCCCGTCGCCGCGCACCTGGCGCGTACGGCCGAGGGCGGGAACGCCTTCGAGATCGTCGGGGACCAGGTCGACGCGGGCCCCTTCGGGATCGCCGTGGACAAGAAGAACACGCAGCTGCGCGACGCGCTCAAGGAGGCGCTCGACGCCGTCATCCTCGACGGCTCGTACAAGAAGGCGCTGGACAAGTGGGGCGCGGGCACGGGTGCGGTGACCTCGGCCGAGATCAACGGCGGTTCCTGAACCACCCGTGTCACCGAAGTACGTACCACTGAAGGGCAGTCGTTGTGACTGACAAGTTCGACAAGGTTCCGGACGGGGCGGCTGCCGCCCCGTCGGGCCTGCCCCCGGAGGCCA
>NZ_JBEZNQ010000159.1:0-6758 GCF_040653315.1 Streptomyces sp. NPDC047981
GCCGTGTGCGCCGAAGCGGCGGCCGCCGCTTCGGCGGCCCGTTCGGCGGAGGCGGCGAGCGCCGACTCGGGCAGCGGGGCGGAGAGGATCGCGGCGATCTCGGGGCGCGGGGCGGGCGGGGGCGCGCAGATCCCGGTGAGGTCCTTGGCGCGGACGGCCCGGGTGATCCAGGCCCGGTCGAGGACCCGGCGTTCGTCGGCCTCGGCGACGAGGTCCTCCGACTGGTTGTAGTCGCCGTCGGCGGCCTGGACGGCCCAGAGGTGGACGGCGACGCCGTGCTCCTTGGCGGACATCAGGCCGGGCAGCAGGTCGCCGTCGCCGGTCACGAGGACCACGTCGGAGCAGGCCCGGTTCCTGGCCAGCTCGGTCAGCTCGGCGTGCATGGCCGCGTCGACGCCCTTCTGGGCCCAGCGGCCGTCGCTGCGGGTCAGCGCGCCGAGCCGGACGGTCACCCGGGGCATCACGCGGAGCCTGCGGTGCTCGGGCTGGGGCACCCGGTCGGGTGCCCCGTCGAACCAGTAGATGCGCAGCAGGGGCTGCTCGGTGTCCGCCTCGGCCCGTTCGCGCAGGTTCTGGATGAGCGCGGCATGGTCGACGGTGATCCTGGAACGGGCCGGTTCCCCGGCGAGAAGGCTCGCGGCGGCGCCCAGCAGATAGCCGGCGTCCACCAGAACGACGCAGCGGTCCACGTGTTCCACCCTCTTTCGGGAACCTCGGGATCGGAAGTTGCTTCGGGTTTCCTTCGAGTCTGCCCGAATGCCGGGAGGTTGACGGTCGGAACTGGATCATCGGCGTGGCGAATGTCACTCCGCCCGGGCCCGCCGGCCCATTCACTGTCGGTAATGATCCAAAATGCGGCGGTTCACCCCGTGTGTGAGTCTGACAGCGGCCCTGGCCCCGAGATCCCTTTGAGGAGGCATCACCATGGCCAAGAATCGCAAGCAGAACCGTAGTCAGCAGCAGTCCTCGCCGGCCGAGCGCGGCGCCCAGCAGGCGCAGCAGTCGGCGATGGAGTCGCAGGCCGAGCAGCGCGCCTCGCAGGTCACTCCCGGTGACATGGCACGCAAGGGCCGTCAGAAGCGCTTCGGTCACAACTGACCGCGCGCAACCCCGGAAGGGGCGCACCCGTGACGACGGGCGCGCCCCTTCCGCGCGTACGGGCGCAGGCCGCGCCGGCGGCCGCTATCCGGCCAGGCAGGACGGGCCGAGCAGCACCTTCAGATCGCCGAAGAGCGCGGGATCGGGGGTGACCCGGTGCCGGTCGAGCCGCAGGACGGTCGTGGTGCGGGGGCCCTGGAGCTTGATCCGTACCTCGGTGTTGCCCTTGTGGTGCCCGAGGATCTCGCCCAGTCGGCTGACCATGGGTGGGGTGACCTTGACCGTCGGGATGGTGAGGATGACGGGCGCGTTGGTCCCGGCGTTCGACAGGTCGGGGACCATCAGCTCCATGGCGACGAGCCGGGGCACGTCCTCGCGCTTGTCGAGGCGGCCCTTGACGAAGACGACGGTGTCCTCGACGAGCTGGGTGGAGACCAGCTGGTACGTGGCCGGGAAGAACATGCACTCGATGGAGCCGGCCAGGTCCTCGACGGTGGCGATGGCCCAGGCGTTGCCCTGCTTGGTCATCTTCCGCTGGAGCCCGGAGATGATGCCGCCGATGGTGACGACCGCGCCGTCCGCGTGCTCGCCGCCGGTGAGCTGGGAGATCGCCGCGTCCGTCTTGTCGGAGAGGACGTGCTCGATACCGAAGAGCGGGTGGTCGGAGACGTAGAGGCCGAGCATCTCGCGCTCCTGGGCGAGCAGGTAGGACTTCTCCCACTCGACGTCGGAGAACTCGACGTCCAGGCCGAAGCCGGGCTCGTCGCTGGTCTCGTCGCCCATGCCGCCGAACAGGTCGAACTGTCCCTCGGCCTCCTTGCGCTTGACCGCCACCACGTTGTCGATCATCGGCTCGTGGTGCGCGACCAGGCTCTTGCGGGTGTGGCCCATCTCGTCGAAGGCGCCGGCCTTGATCAGCGACTCGATGGTCCGCTTGTTGCAGACGACGGCCTCGACCTTGTCGAGGAAGTCGGGGAAGGTGGAGTACTTGCCCTTCGCCTTGCGCGATTTGATGATCGACTCGACGACGTTGGTGCCGACGTTACGGACGGCGGAGAGGCCGAAGAGGATGACGTCGTCGCCCTGGGCGGCGAAGTTCGCCTCCGACTCGTTCACGTTCGGCGGCAGGACCTTGATGCCCATGCGGCGGCACTCGTTCAGATAGACCGCGGACTTGTCCTTGTCGTCCTTGACCGAGGTCAGCAGCCCGGCCATGTACTCGGCCGGGTAATTCGCCTTGAGGTACGCGGTCCAGTAGGAGACCAGGCCGTACGCGGCGGAGTGCGCCTTGTTGAAGGCGTAGCCGGCGAACGGCACCAGGACGTCCCAGAGGGCCTGGATCGCCTCGTCGCTGAAGTCGTTCTTCCGGGCGCCCTCCTGGAAGATCGTGAAGTTCTTCGCCAGCTCCTCGGGCTTCTTCTTGCCCATGACGCGGCGGAGGATGTCGGCCTCGCCGAGGGAGTACCCGGCGATGATCTGGGCGGCCTTCTGCACCTGCTCCTGGTAGACGATCAAGCCGTAGGTGACCGCGAGCACCTCTTCGAGCGGCTTCTCCAGCTCGGGGTGGATCGGGGTGATCTCCTGCTGCTTGTTCTTGCGCAGGGCGTAGTTCGTGTGCGAGTTCATGCCCATCGGGCCCGGCCGGTACAGGGCCGAGACGGCGGAGATGTCCTCGAAGTTGTCGGGCTTCATCAGGCGCAGCAGGGAGCGCATGGGGCCGCCGTCGAACTGGAAGACGCCGAGCGTGTCACCCCGGCAGAGCAGTTCGTACGTCTTGGGGTCGTCCAGCGGCAGGGCCAGCAGGTCGAGGTCGATCCCCTTGTTGCTCTTCACCATCTTGACGGCGTCGTCCATGATCGTGAGGTTCCTGAGGCCCAGGAAGTCCATCTTGATCAGGCCGAGCGACTCGCACTGCGGGTAGTCCCACTGCGTGATCGTCACGCCGTCGGTGTGGCGCACCCAGATCGGGGCGTGCTCCACGATCGGCTCGCTGGACATGATCACGCCGGCGGCGTGCACACCCATCTGCCGGACCAGGCCCTCGACGCCCCGGGCCGTGTCGATGACCTTCTTGACGTCGGGCTCGTTCTCGTACATCGCGCGGATCTCGCCGGCCTCGCTGTAGCGCGGGTGCGAGGGGTCGGTGATGCCGTTGAGGTCGATGCCCTTGCCGAGGACGTCGGCGGGCATGGCCTTGGTGAGCCGGTCGCCCATGGCGTAGGGGTAGCCGAGGACGCGCGCGGAGTCCTTGATGGCGTTCTTCGCCTTGATCTTGCCGTAGGTGCCGATCATGGCGACCTTGTCGGAGCCGTACTTCTCGGTCACGTACCGGATCACCTCGACGCGCCGACGCTCGTCGAAGTCGATGTCGACGTCGGGCATCGAGATGCGCTCGGGGTTGAGGAACCGCTCGAAGATCAGTCCGTGCGGGATCGGGTCGAGGTCGGTGATGCCCATGGCGTACGCGACGATCGAACCGGCGGCGGAGCCTCGGCCGGGGCCCACCGCGATGCCCTGCGCCTTCGCCCACATGATGAAGTCGGCGACCACGAGGAAGTAGCCGGGGAAACCCATCGAGATGATCGTGTCCATCTCGTACTCGACCTGCTTCAGGCGGTCCTCGGGGATGCCGCCGGGGAACCGGCGGTGCATGCCCCGCATGGTCTCCTCGCGGAACCAGGTGACCTCGGTGAACCCCTCCGGGATCTCGAACTTCGGCATGAGGTTCTTCTCGACGAACATGCCGTCGGTGTTGATCTGCTCCGCGACCAGGAGGGTGTTGCGGCAGCCCTCCTGCCAGGCGTCCGAGGAGTCGATGGCGTACATCTCGTCCGTGGTCTTGAGGTAGTAGCCGGTGCCGTCGAAGCGGAAGCGGTCCGGGTCGGAGAGGTTCTTGCCGGTCTGGATGCAGAGCAGGGCGTCGTGGGCGGTCGCCTCGTGCGCGTAGGTGTAGTGCGAGTCGTTGGTGACCAGCGGCGGGATGCCGAGCTTCTTGCCGATCTCCAGGAGCCCGTCACGGACCCGGCGCTCGATCTCGATGCCGTGGTCCATCAGCTCCAGGAAGTACCGGTCCTTGCCGAAGATGTCCTGGTACTCGGAGGCGGCCTTCAGGGCCTCGTCGAACTGGCCGAGGCGCAGCCGGGTCTGCAGCTCTCCGGAGGGGCAGCCGGTGGAGGCGATCAGGCCCTCGGACCACTGGGAGATGGTCTCCTTGTCCATCCGGGGCCACTTCTGGAGCCAGCCCTCGGCGTAGGCGTCGGAGGAGAGCTTGAAGAGGTTGTGCAGTCCGGTGCTGTTCGCGGCCCAGATCGTCTTGTGGGTGTAACCACCGGAGCCGGATACGTCGTCCCGCTTCTGGTGCGGCTGACCCCACTGGATCTTCCGCTTGTTCCGCCGGGACTCGGGGGCGACGTACGCCTCGATGCCGATGATCGGCGTGACCCCGGCCTTCTTGGCCGAGTGGAAGAAGTCGTACGCGCCGTGCAGGTTGCCGTGGTCGGACATGGCGATATGGGTCATGCCCATCTCGTTGCACGCGTTGAACATGTCCTTGAGCCGCGCGGCACCGTCCAGCAGCGAGTACTGGGTGTGGACGTGAAGGTGCGTGAAGGGCGGCTTGGTCACGGCGGGAGGCCTCCGGAAACGCTGGCTTACAGGCTGCGGACAGTCTGGGGGGACAGCGTGGAAGTCTACGTCGGCGGACTGACAGTCGGCGGGCACTCGGGAGTACGGTCGCGCGTTGAGAGACTCAGAACACCTGTCCCAATTGTCATGAACAGTCTTGCAGCCAGGAGGCATCTCGATGTCGGTCCCCCAGCCCACCGCCACGGAGCGCGGTGAGCAGATCCTCACCGTCTTCGACACCGCCTTCGGAGAGCTGCTCGCGGCCGACCCCGCCGCTTTCCGCGTCAAGTTCCGGAAGATGGCCGGCTCCGCCTTCGCCTTCTACCGGGGCACGGCCTGCCTCTTCTACGCCGACCTGGAGAGCGAGCGGCGCGACGGTCCGTATCTGGACGAGCGGACCGGCCGGGTGTGGATCCACGGCGATCTGCACGCGGAGAACTTCGGCACGTACATGGACGCCAACGGCCGCCTGGTCTTCAACGTCAACGACTTCGACGAGGCGTACGTCGGCCCCTTCACCTGGGACCTGAAGCGGCTCGCCGCCTCGCTCGCGCTGATCGGCTACGCGAAGGCGCTCAGTGACGAGCAGATCACGGAGCTGGTGCGGGTCTGCGCCGCCGCCTACCGGGAGCGCATCCACGCCCTGGCGACCGGCGCCAAGGACGACGAGCTGCCGCCCTTCACCCTGGACACGGCCGAGGGCCCGCTCCTGGACGCTCTGCGCGTGGCCCGCTCGCTGACCCGGTTCGGGCTGCTCGACTCGATGACCGAGATCCGCGAGTACGAGCGCCGCTTCTCCTCCGGCGGCGGCTCCATCGAGCTGGACGCGGCGACGCGCTACAAGGTGCTCGCGGCTTTCGACGGCTATCTGGAGACCCTGCCGGAGTCCTCGCTCGCGCGCCCGGACTCGTACCGCGTCAAGGACGTCGTCGGGCGGCGCGGGATCGGCATCGGCTCGGCCGGTCTCCCGTCGTACAACATCCTCCTGGAGGGCAACAGCGACGCCCTGGAGAACGATGTCGTCATCTACATGAAGCAGGCCCAGACCCCGGCCGTCTCGCGCCACGTCACGGACGCCGCCGTGCGGGACTACTTCCGGCACGAGGGGCACCGCACGGTCATCTCGCAGCGGGCCCTGCAGGCGCACGCGGACCCGTGGCTGGGCTGGACCGAGCTGGACGGCTCCGGGCAGCTGGTCGCGGAGGTCTCGCCGTACGCGGTGGACCTGGACTGGTCGGACATCGACGACCCGGAGGAGATCGCGGCGACCGTGGCCGACCTCGGGCGGGCGACGGCGACGATGCACGCGGCGGCCGACGACTCCAGCGGCCACTCCCTGGTGCCGTTCTCCACGGAGCGGGCCATCGACGCGGCCATCGCGGCCGACGAGGAGGGCTTCGCCGAGCTCCTGGTCGACTTCGCCCACAGCTACGGGGCACGCGCGCGTGCGGACCACCAGATCTTCGTGGACCTGTTCCGCAACGGCCGGATCCCGGGCCTGTAGGCGGTTCACAGGAAGCCCTTAAGGGGCCCCTACAGGAAGACATGGCACACTCTCCAGCGACTATGGACATATCAGGGAAGCGGCTCAGGGGGCTGCGGGCGGCGCTCTTCACGGCACTGGTCGTGACGCTGTCCGCCGGTTCCCACGTCCTGCTGTCCCAGGTTCCGCTGCCGCTGCTGACCGTGGGGCTGCTCTCGGCCGGTGTCTTCGCCGTCGCGTACGCGCTGGCCGGCCGGGAACGGGGCTTCGGCCCGATCGCCGGGCTGCTCGTCCCGCTGGAGCTGGCCGCCGACACGATCTTCACCACCGGCCAGGCGGTCTGTTACGGGCCCGCCGGCGGCCCGGTCGCCGGCTCGCTGCGCGCGGTGGGCGTGGACGTGCTGTGCGGCGGCGCCGTCGGCACTCCGCTGCCGGGTGTCGCCGCGCCGGAGAGCGGGACTCCATCCTCCAGGCCAACCTGGCGCAGGCGACAGTCACGCAGAACGAGGACATGCGCAAGATCACGTCCTGGGCGGCCATCATCGCCGTACCG
>NZ_JBEZNQ010000160.1:0-6613 GCF_040653315.1 Streptomyces sp. NPDC047981
GTGCCGCGCCGGAGAGGATGATCAGGCTCTCCGAGTGCCGCCGCATACGGGTGGTCGCGGCCCCCGGGGCGGCTAGAACGGCGGCTGGTCGTCCGCGCTGGGGGCGGTCGCCCACGGGTCCGCCTGCGGGGCTCCGCTCTGCTGCGCCTGGCCCCAGCCGTTCTGCTGGCCCTGACCGTTGCGCTGCACCTTGGCCACCTTGGCGGTCGCGTTGCGCAGGCTCGGGCCGACTTCCTCGACGTCGAGCTCGTAGACGGTGCGCTTCTCGCCTTCGTTGGTCTCGTAGCTGCGCTGGCGCAGGCGGCCCTGGACGATGACGCGCATGCCCTTGGTCAGGGACTCGGCGACGTTCTCGGCGACGTGTCGCCAGACGGAGCAGGTCAGGAAGAGGCTCTCGCCGTCCTTCCACTCGTTGGTGGTCTTGTCGAAGATCCTCGGGGTGGAGGCGACACGGAATTTGGCGACTCCGGCGCCGGAGGGGGTGAAGCGGAGCTCCGGGTCGTCGACCAGGTTGCCGATCAGGGTGATGGTGGTCTCGCCTGCCATGGGGGTCTCTCCTCGTTGGTGGTTCTGTGGCGGCCGATCCGGGGTTGCCCTCCCCTTCTCGACGTGTACTAGTTTACTTCTTGCGGGTGAACGTGTCAACCTGGCGCGACGGCGTGCCCCGCACCTGCCGCAGGGCGGCGAAGGCGGCGCGCGGCTGGGTGGCGGCAAGCGCCACGAACAGCGCCGACTCGCGCGCGCGGCTCCCGATCCAGCGCCCGGGGCGGTGCCGCACCTGCCAGTCGGCCCAGTTGCCGAGCCGGCCCCAGGGGCGGAGGCGGCCGAGCGCGTACCCCAGCCCGAGCGCGGTGATGATTCCGGGAATGGTCATGCCCTGTCTCGTTTCGGTGGGCGGACGCGGAGCGCCCGCCGGTGCGGCGGGCGCTCCGCCGGAAGTGCCGGGACTTCGCCACCCCGGCGGGCGGCGACTAGTCGAGCATGTAGCTGCTGAACTGGCGGAGCAGGGTCCAGCCGAAGTGTTCGGGCATGGTGCCGTACTCGGGGAAGATGTCGATCAACGCCGACGTCGGCTCGTCGGGGACGGAGACGTCGACGAAGGTGTCGCCGGAGCGGTACTCCCACCAGTGGAAGCGGTACGGGCGGCCGTTGATGTAGCGGACGTGAGTCTTGCTGAGTTCGCCGTACGGGCTCTCGTCGACGGCCTCCAGGAGGCGGGGGCCGATGGCGGGGCGGGTGGCGGTGGACATGTTCCCTCGTCTCGCTCGATGGTTCGTGGTGTCCGGCCCGGGGTTTGCCCTCCCCGGGCCGACGTATACTAGTTTACCTCTCGCGGGTTGAGTTGGCAAACTGCACGCCCGGCCTCGACGGAAGACCGAAGAGGCCGGGCGCGGGACGGTTCAGCCGACGCGCCGGAAGTAGTCGGCTGCGTACCGGGCGAACTTCTCGTTCGCGTCGCGCCAGAGGTACTGCCGGGCGTCGGCGACGGGGTTGCCGATGCTCCCCCCGGTTTGCTCGGAGTTCCGCTCAGCCTCGGCGATCTTCTCGTGCCACGTCGCGACGACGTCGCCGCTGACCTCCAGGGCCTCGATGAGGTTCGCCCACAGCTCGATCTGGAACTGGTAGCCGGTGATGGCCTCGAAGAAGCCGTCCATCCGGACGTTCTCCGCCGTCAGCTCCTCGGCGCGAAGGCGACCCCACCAGTCATTCGCGTAGCGCCGGGCGTTCTTCCGGCCGGCCTCGGCGGCGGTCTTCAGGCGCTCCTCGAATGCCTTGCGGTCGCGTACGGCGCGGTCAATGCTGGCCATGGCGTGCTCCTCGTCTGCGGCGGTGCTTCGTGGTGGCCGGTGTGGGGTTTGCCCTCCCCTCTCCGACGTGTACTAATTTACTAGCTCTGGGGTGGGGTGTCAACTCCGGTCTCGCGTACGCGCTCCACGACAGGGGTCCGGCCTGGGGCCGGCCGCCGCCGGCCCCAGGCAGGCCCGGCGGGGAGGGTCAGTGGCGGGCGACGAGGGGGCCGCAGGTGGTGTCGGTGAACGGTTCGGCCGCAGGTAGGGGCGAGTCGGGGAACAGGGCCTGGTTGACGGCTCGGGCTTCCAGCCAGTCGGCCCAAGCGCCGTCACTGTCGATGGCGAACACCTCGGGCATCAGGACGTGGGCGCGCAGGAGTACGGCGGTGACGGCCACGTCGTAGAGGCATGCGGCGGTCTTGGTGAAACCCCAGACGAACGGACCGGACGGGGAGAGCCGGTCCGGGTCGAGCTCCAAACGGAAGTCCTCGCACGTCTCGTCGCCGCGCCCGTTGAAGAGGATCAGATCTTCGCCGATAACCGGCGCCCCGCGCCCGCCGGATCCGCCCAGGGGGATCCCGGACGCCTTCGTGAAGTCCGTGACGGCGGCGGCATCGATGCGCAGCTGGAGCCAGTTGGCCCGGAAGGTCTCCGACTGCGGGGCGTAGGCGAAGTAGTGGGTGTATCCCATGAGACGGTCCTTGGTTCGGTGGTTCGTGGTGCACGGCCCAGGGCTTGCCCTCCCCGGTCCGACGTTTACTAGTTTACCGGACGCGGTCGAGCGCATCAACTCGCGGGGCCGCTGCTCCGGCAGGAGGGAGGGTCACCGTACACAGGAACGGTGGCGTGGCCCCGTCCTGGAACCCGTAGGTGGAGTGCACGCACCACGGGCGGGCCCCGGGAACGGCCCCGGCGTCCCAGTGGAGGACGGCCGCGTAGACCTCGGCGAGCGCGTCACGCAGGAGCGCTTGGCCGTCTCGGTCGAGCGCGTCGGCTTCCTCGCGTGTGGCGATGACGGCCCCGTATGCGCCTTCGATGCGCAGGAAGGTGACCGGGTGGCGGGGGTCGGCGTCGTGGGCGGTGCGGTCGAAGATCACGCGCTCTGCTCGGGGCCACAGTGCGCGGATGGCGGGGGCGGCGGAGTGGAGGAAGGCACCGGCCATCTCCGTATGGGCCTCGTGGAGCCGATGCGCGCGGGCCGCGAGGTGGGCGGCGGGGTCCGCGTACGGGTCGGGCAGGGACGACCTGGCGGTGTCGGTGCTCATCGGTCGGCCCCGCCCTCCGGGTTGCGCTGGATCATGCGATAGGCGGCGGCCCGGCCGCTGGCGGTCAGCAGGTGACGGGCCCGGATGCGGGCGGCACGCCCGGCGGCGAATGCGGCTTGGGCGGTGCGGTCGCCTGCGGCGGCGCGGGCGAGCAGGTCCGCCTGCGGGTCCGCGGAGCTCTGGAAAGTCACTGGGGGTCCGTTCGTGGGCGGGCGGGGCTGGAAGAGGCCGGCCGGGATCCTGGCCGGTAGGGGCCTCCCCGCGCCCTCGGCCGGGCGCGGGGAGCAGGCGGGCTACAGGCGGACGGTCTGGCCCTGGTCCTCGATCCGGTCGGGGTCCGCCTCGGTGTCGTCGGCGTACTCCGCGACGTGGTGCGAGAGCTCGTGGCGCAGCTCGGTTGCCCGGATGGTGTCGAGGGAGTCGAGGGGGCGGGCGACGAACTCGGCCCCGTATTCGTAGTCGTCGACCCGGTAGTACCCGAAGCCGCCCCGGTCCACAGTCTCCGCTCGGTTGCCGTACAGCTCGTGGGCGAGTTCGCGGATGGTGTCGAGCTGGTCGGCGGCGGTCAGCATCACGGCGGGCATGAGGTCTCCTCGACTCGGTGGTTCGTGGTGGCCGTTCCGGGGCTTGCCCTCCCCGTTCCGACATGTACTAATCTACCTTCTCGGGGTAGGCGTGTCAACTCTTCTCGGAATTCCGGGGTCGGGAATCGGGAAAGCCATCAGCCGCGCACAAGGTGGTAGGTACCGGCTCCGGCGTAGATCGGAATTACGCTTCCATCGTTTATCCAGTTGACCGCGAGCGACTGTGCTACAGCTTCGATGTGATCGCGCCAAAGCTGCGGCACCCCTTCGGTTCCGTGATCGGTCAGGTAGTCGAGCGCGTATTCCGCGACTGCCGATTCCGGGTCAACGTTCCATTCGATCGTCCTGATGTACCCTTCCTGGCACTTCTCCGCGAGGTGTTCGGCGCTCACCTTCTCGTGAAAGTATTTGACGACTTCGGCGGGGTAGTAGTCCAGGGCTTCGGCGATGAAGACTAGGTCTTCGATGCTTTCGGTTTCCCGCAGTTCAATTCCGCCGAACCCTTCAAAATCGTGAATCGCGTACTCTTCCGCACTTTCCTGTGAGGAAGCCTTGAGCACAGCTTCTATCTGATCATAAACATCGTCCGCGTCCCCGTGCATTTCTATCCATTTCCCGTGGAGGCGTCCGGCGTTGTAGTCGGAAAGGGAGGCGACATAGATGGCATTCATGGAAAGCGTCCTTGCCTTGGGGTGCCAGTGCGGGCGGGGGCGGGCGGCCCTGCGCGGGCCGCCCTGGCGGCGGTTCAGCCGATGACGCGCATTCCGATCAGGCGCGGGCTGTCGTCCACCACGCCGCACCAGTCGTGCGCGCAGTCGGCGCAGAGGTGCGGGCAGCCGCAGGTGTCGCGGTTGAAGTCGGAGATGTGCCAGCCCTGGTCGTGAGCGGCCCAGGCCCCTTCGTCGGCGTCGTCGGGGAATCCCGAGTCGGCCTGGCAGTCCTCGCGTGCGCACTGGATGCGGTCGTACTCGTCGAGCTGCGGCGCGACCGCGATCTGCACGGGCAGGGCCTCGGTGAGGACGGCGACCATGGGACGACTCCTTGGTTCGGTGGCTCGTGGCGGCCGGTCCGGGGTTTGCCCTCCCCGTTCCGACATGCACTAATTTACCAGATGCGGTGACCGTGTGCAAGTTCTGACCAGCGGCTTTCCCTGTTTTCTGCGCCACCGTCCGGGGTGGAGCAGGCGCGGAGCGGCTGTGCATCTCTACGGAGTTCTCCTGTCGGCCCGGCAGCCGGGGGACGGCCGAAGCCCCCTACGAGCAGATACCCGCCGACCTTTCTTCCTCCCGCCCCGGCAAAGGCAGTTCCAGGCCGCGCGGGCCTGGCGGTCAAGCGCGGGAAGGAGTACCGGAGCCGGTATAGCGACGTAGGAGCGGGCCGGCGAGGACACGGACTGGAGCGCTTGAGGGCCAGGCGCGCGCGGCCACAATCAGAAAGCCGGGGATGGAGGAAGACCCCGGTGCCGACCGGAGCGCAGCGGAGGTTGGCGCCGGGGGAGCAGCGCCCGGCGCCAGCCGGGCTCCATCCGGGGCGGAGCCCCCGGCCCTGTCTCTCCGCTGCGGGCAGCGGATCCCCCGCGGGGGACGCCGGGCTGCACCGAGTTGGCCGGGCCGCGGGCGGCGCCCGCCGCAGTGTGGCCGGGTCGGCCCTTGCCTGCGGCGCCGGCCGACGCGGCCCTCGGCGACCGGCAGTCACGCATCCGGTGGCGGGGACGGTCGTCGGCGGAGAAGCGGAGCGTGCCGTGCGGGCCGAGGTCCGCGGCGTGCCTGAGCGGTTCGGACGCTGAGCCTGGTGCAGGGACCTGGCGGTCACGCGGCAGCGTGCTCGGTGCCCGGGAGGAGGGCGCGGAGGGTCTCGACCCGCTGGGAGGTCCTGACCCGGGCGGCCTGGGTCTCGTCGAGGGTCTGGTCCAGCTGGTGCAGCTCCTTGGTGTACCTATCCAGGTAGGTGGCGGCGGCGATGCGGCGTCCTGCGGCTTCGAGGACTTCACGGTCGGGCCGGGCTCGCCAGTGGGCGACGACTGCGCCGAGCACCGCCGCGGCGTGCCGGCCGGTGGCGGGCGGCAGGGGAATCGCGTTGGAGTTCTTGTCCCGCCGGAAGGTTGGTACCGGGGCGCCGGCGTCGACGCGTTCGAAGAACACGCGAGTCAGGCTGGCGAGCGCGATCCCGTTGATCGTCAGCGGGTCTTCTCGCCGGTGGGCAGGGGTCGCGGGTTCTGTGCCGAAGAGGACCAGGAGGTCGACCGCCCACGAGCGGGGCGGTTCGGTGGGGTCCGCGAGGAGGGTTCCCGGGGAGAGGACCGCGTGACCGTGGACATGGGGTGCCCGGAGCTTGTACGTGCTGCTGCCGTCGGCCGGGTTGGTGGTGATGTCCATTCTGAGCAGGCCGTACTGGCCGAGGTGCTCCTCGTGGTGCATGGTCTGAGGAGGTTCGAGGGTGATGGTCATGGTGTCCTTGCTCTCGGTGGGCCGCGGGGGCCGGGTGCGGGGCGGGCGGTGGCGTGCGCGGTCCTGGCTGCTCGATGCCGTCGGCATCGCGGCTGGCGGACGGGCCGGAGCCTTACCGCTCTCGCGGAGCGGCATGGTGGGGCTCGAGGTCCCAGGAGAGTTCCTGGCAGTCGACTCGGACCGTGTCCGGTACGGCGTCGGCCAGCGCGCCGCCGGGGCTGAGGGCGTACACGACGGTGACGCGGAGGGCGGCGCCGGTGTGGTTGTGCAGCCGGCCGTTGAGCAGAGCGGCGATGTCCTGGGGTGTGGCGCGGTCGAGGGGGACGTACTGCCCCGTGATGCACTCGGTGCAGCCGCAGCCGGGCGGGTCAACGGCTATCAGGGTGGGCATGACGGTTTGGGCCTTTCGGGATTCCGGGACGGCGCCGCGGTGCCGGGGTCGGCGGGCGGGAGCGGGGCGTGCGCGAGCCGGGGGGGGGGATTACGCCCCCCGCCCCGCTGCCCCGCCGGCGGGCGCCCCCCCACCC